>CBDVCL010000300.1:0-3771 GCA_965372475.1 uncultured bacterium
AACTCATTTCCTGCGCAGCTTGATAGTGGGCATCGTACTGATAGGCGTGCCCCTCGGCATCTGCCTCTACATGTATTGGGGCGGCTGTGGCGCGGCGGCCAAGGGCTGCGGCAGTTGCGGCGCCAATTACGCCTGCATGGCGCTCTGGGCGGTGATAATCGTACTCGCCTTGTGGCGCCTCTTCGCCGCCTCGGCGCTCTCACTCGTGGTGGGCGAACGGGCGATGGCCTTGAAGGGCAAGAAGTCCACGGACGCCGTAAAGAACATCATCGTGGGCACGACGGTGCTGGGCCTCGCGTGCGCCATCCCCTTCGCGGGGTGGGTGACGCTGGCTGTGATCAGCCTGATGGAGGTAGGCGCGGCGGTGATGGCGGTAAAGAAGTAGGTAGTGGGTTTGCTTCAGTTCGCGGAAGCCGCGGAAACTTCGCGGGGCCGCGGAAAACGGCGCTGACATTCAAAGCAACCCAGTGCAAGTAGGCCATAAGAGTAAGCAAGAAGGCCGGTTCAAGCGAGCCGGCCTTTTTGTTTAGCCACGAAGAAGCACGAAGAACGGCTTTGAACCACCAAGGCACCAAGTCACCAAGAAGGCCTTCCCTTTGATAACGGCTAACGACTCTCTTCGCTCAGCGGGAAGCACTCGATGGTCTTAGAAGGGGAGCTTGACCGCAAACGGACGGCACAAAGAACGGCCAGAGACACCAAGAAGCTAGAGCACTAGCATCTTGAGCTCGCACCCTTGGTGCCTCCGGTATCTTGGTGCCCTGTCCCGCCTTGTAGTTTCCTTTCAAGACCCAGAGTGTTCTCCTATTAGCGAAGAACTCCCGCCGCCGTTATCCAAAAGACAGGTATCCCTGAAGCCCTTGGTGTCTTGGTGCCTTGGTGGTGAGAAGACTTCCGTCTGTCAGTCGAGATCGAAGTCGGCCGCCTCTTCCGCCTCGCCGAAGGAACGTTTGAATATCTCCAGCAGTTTCAGGTTCTGCTTGGAAAGCATCATCGCGTTGCCAACGATGGCGTAGAAGAGGATAGAGAGCCGCGTCTTGGAGCTGTCGTCACGGATGCGCTTCAACTGCTCCTTGTGGTAGCCCTTGGCCAAGGCCCTCAGTTTCTTCTCCAGCGCCACCACCTTCTTCACGCTCGTCTTGCGCCTGCTACAGATGATTTTCGCCACTTCGGCGAGCAGTTCACCCTGGAGCCCCTTCACCACCCTCAACTCCTCCACCTGCTCCTTCAGCAGGCCCGTGTGATGGTTGCTGACGTGGAAATGACAGCGCATCACGACATCGCGGTGGCCGTCCGCGAATTTCTGCAGGCGGCGGATGGTCTGGCCGTACATGTAGGTGACGTGCAGGTCTTCTTTCTGCATCAGGCGCATCGACTTGAAGATATTAGCGGTGATGATGTTCGTCCAGCGCTGTATCCTTTTCGTCTTGCCCTTTTCCAAGCCCAGCAGATAGGTGTTGCCCTGGAAGAGGGCCTCCAGCGTGGCGTCGAGCGAAGCGCGGATCTCGCGCAGAAGCTGGCTTATGTGCTCGCACGTCGTCTGCAAGGTGCCGTGCAAATTGGAGACTTTCTTCAGGTTGAATACCTTGTCCATCTCGCTGGACTTACTTCGCGCCGCATGGTGGTGGTGGTTCTTCCAGATGATGAGCGCCGTCAGCGACAATAGAAAAGCCACACCATAACCCTTGAAATAGAATATCACCGTGGCGAATGCGGCGGCGGCGGTGAAAGCCATCAGCGCCGTCAAGAACCAGCCGCCGATAATGGTGAGAACGCCCGTGACGCGGTAGACGGCGCTCTCCAGCCCCCAGGCGCGGTCGGCGAATGAACTGCCCATTGCTACCATGAAGGTAACGTAAGTCGTAGAGAGGGGCAGTTTATGCGATGTGGCGTAGGATATCACGGCGCTGGCAACCATCAGGTTGACACTGGCGCGCAAGAGGTCGAACTTTGGGCGGTTCTCATCGTCTATCTCAGCCGAGTAGTGTTTGGGATCAAAACGGCCCGTGATCCATGACTGAAGGGAACGGGGCAGCAGCAGTTTCAGCAGCTCGCCCGAATTGCGCGCCATGCGCACGACGAAACGGGAAAGGAAGGAAGAGCCAAACCTCTCCTCCCCCTCGTCCTGGGCGCAAAGGTCTATCGTCGTCTGGGTAACGCCCCTGGCCTTCTTCGAGACGACCAGTGTTACCACCATTGTCAGTCCCGCCAGCAGCAACAGGTGTAACTCCGCGGGGACCTTGTCACCCAGGGCGCCCATGGTCACGCCCAGGGGCTCGGCAGACGCCGCGGCGACACGGTAGGCGTGGTATCCCGCCATCGGCACGCCGATGAAGTTGACGAGGTCGTTCGCGGCGAAGGCCATGGCCAGGGCAAAGGTGCCGATGAGGATTATCGGCTTGAAGATATTTACCTTGAAAAAGAGCATCACCTGCAGGATCAGGGCAGACACGGGGAATATTATCATGTAAACGAGCAGTGCGTTGTCTTTGAGCCATGCCGCCGTATCGGCGGGGATGACGGCGGAACCCTTGGCGCCCTTGACGAGGATAAAGTAGGTAATGGCGGCCATGGCGATGCCGCCCCAGACAGCGCCATAACGCGCCAACCGCTTGCCGAAGTCGAAAGTAAAGAGCAGGCGGCTCAGGAACTGGACTATGGCGCCGAAGATAAAGGCCACCACCACCGAGAGCAGGATGCCGAAGATGATCATCATCGCCTGGCTGGTGTTGATATAGTCACCGAGGAGGGAGAAGTGCTTTCCCGCCTGCATCATCTTCAGCAAGGAGATGGCGACGGCGGCGCCGAGGAGCTCAAAGACAATAGCGACGGTGGTAGATGTGGGCAAGCCATAAGTATTAAAGAGATCAAGCAGAAGGACAGTGGCAAGCATCACAGCGAAGGAGATGAAGAGCAGGTCGGGCATCGTGAAAAACCGGGGGTGAAATATGCCCTTGCGCGCGACCTCCATCATGCCGCTGGACAAAGTGACGCCGAGAAGGATACCGAGGCCGGCGATCACCATCACGGTGCGGCGCGAGGCGACTCCACAGCCGATGGAAGGGCTGAGGAAATTCACGGCGTCGTTGCTGACGCCGACGACGATGGCGAAAACGGCGAAACAACCCAGGAGGACAACTGCCCCGAAGTAGAGCTCAATGCCCATTCATCTCTCCCAAACCCCCTCGTCCTATTTCTTGCGGTAAACTACAAAATCGTAATCTTTGCCCTTGACGGTGGCTTGGGCTTTTATTTGCTTGTAAGCCCCCTTGAAATACTGGTCGCCTTCTATGCTGGAATGCACGGCGCCGCCCACCCGGATATCACTGTCCTCCATCTTCTCGCCCTGCACCAGGGGGATATCGTCCTTCACCTGGAGCAGGCGCGCCGCGCCCGTGATGGTGGGGCCGTAGATATTCACGAACTTCCTGCTGCCGAAATCGTAGCGCGTGAGGTAGTCCTGGCCGAAGGTGAGCGCGCTGCGTACGCTCCAGCCCTTGCCCCCCTCCACCTTCCTGTTGGCGCTCCTGTTTACTGCTCCCAACTCCTCCTTGAACCTCACCAGGAAACTGAAGTGAATTGAGATGCTCTCGGGGTTGAGGAAGCAGAGATAAGCGCCGTCACCGACCATTATCAGCAGGTATTCTATCTTACCAAACTCCTCGCTATTCGCTGCAAACTCCCCGAAGAGCTCGTCGAGGATGCCGTAGAACTGCTTGATCCAGAGCTGCTGCAACTGGTAATTGGTCTCCTTGGTGAAGCCGATGATGT
>CBDVCL010000301.1:0-3769 GCA_965372475.1 uncultured bacterium
ATTTTTTCGCGATCTGCCAACATTTCAGTGCATGGTGAATAGTGAATGGGAACTCACGGCAAGCACTGCTATTCACTATTCACCAGTAACCATTCACCAACACAAAAGGAGAGAATACAGGCAATCGCCCGCACTCTCTCCCATTATCAGAAGAAACTACTGTTCGGCTTTCTTTTCCTCGCCCTGCGTAGCTTTCCCGGCAGAGGGTGCCTTCCCCTCGTCCTTGGCATCCGGCTTGCTTTCCTTCTTCTCAGGCGGGGCCTTCTCGGCCCGGGGCTGTGGCGCCTTGCCTTTCTGGGCCTTCGCCTCGCCGTCGTCCTTCTTTGCCGCTGGACCAGCCGTGGTCTTCTTCGGCGCGGGCTTCTTCCCGGACGGTTGGCCAATCAGGACCCGCTTTTCGTCCTTTTTCTTGGTCCTTTCGGCGAGAACCTGGCTGACCGCATTCTTCTTCGGCTTGACACCGGCGTATTTGCGCCGGAACCTTTCCACCCGGCCGGCGGTATCCACCAGCTTCTCCTTGCCGGTATAGAAAGGATGGCACTTCGAGCAGGTCTCCACCGAGATAGTGGGCTTGGTGGAACGGGTCTTGAAGGTCGCGCCGCAACCACAGGTGGCGGTGCATTCAACGTATTCCGGGTGTATTTTCGCTTTCATTGTCCTATCTCCTGAGTGCTGTTGGCTAGCCCTTCGATTGCCCTCAGGGCCCTTCTCGCCCTGCTTGCCAGCCTGTGCCCTGCGCCTGCCCGCCATAGCTTAAAGAGCGACGGCGGGAGCGAGCGCAGCGAGTCGAAGGGTTGCTCGTGCTTAAGGCAAGAATGTTACCATATCGGGACAACAGAAGCAACATTTCTTTCGAGAGGTAAGACACGAGAGACGAGGAACGAGCAACGGCGCTCGCATCACCACCGTATATACCTGAACGGATTTACCGCCCTGCCTTCCTTGCGTACCTCGAAATGGAGGTGCGATCCGGTGGAGGTGCCGGTGGTACCGGTGCGCCCGATAACATCTCCCTGCTTGACATGGCCGCCCACCTTAACAGGGAGCGGACTGGTCAAGTGCCCGTAGCAGGTCCTGTAATTAAAGCGATGCTCCAGGACGATGAAGTAGCCGTAACCCACCTTCCAGTCGGCATAGACGACCTTGCCGTCCAGGGACGCCTTCACCCTGCTGCCCCAGTAAGCGGCGATGTCTATGCCCTTGTGGAACTCGCGCCTCTTGCGAATGGGGTGCATGCGCCAGCCGAACCTGGCTGTGAGCCTGCCGCGCATCGGCGGCAGCAGCCTCGTCTCGATGATGCTTGACTCCAGCATCTTCTGCCGCTTGCCGTTGGGCGCGAGCGGGTCAGCACCAGGAATGAAGATAGCGTCCCCCGCCTTCACATCCTTGGGATTAGCGATGCCGTTGGCCCTGAAGATGGCGTCCAAGCGTACGTTATACGCGGCCGAAAGATCTGAGATCGTCTGGCCGAATTTGAACCTGTATATCACCCCTTTCTGGTTGGGGACGATTATCTCTCGTCCCGCCTGCAGCATGCCTTCGTCGCTAAGCCCCTGATTGCAGCCGGTGATGGTGTTTATGTCCACCCCGTATTGCCTGGCTATCATCCACAAGTTTTCGCCCTCCCGGATCTTGTGGCGCCGCAACCTGAGCCGGGCCGTTTCACTATCTCCCGTGACCTGGAGCCGTTCGCGTTCCACCGCGGGGAGCCTGCCGACCCTGTCAATGGAAGCGAGGATATCACCACCGTTAGCGGCGATAAAACCAGACTCTCCTTCCACCATCTCCACATGCCCGCTGGCGCGAACCACGAACATCGTGCCGCTGACCAGGATAGCGGTGGTGAGCACGAGGAAGGCCAGTAGAACTAAGAGGGGGCGTTCGTTAAGTATGATATACCTCTAGGTTAAGCGGTATTGGGTATCGCGAAGCGACACGCACCTCGCCTGCTCTGCGATGCTAGTATTGAGTGATGAGTGATGGGTTGCCCAGAATAAACTATATGGCTCTTACTCAATACTCACTACCCAATACCCAATACTAGATATCGACTTTCTTATTCATCAACTGCATGAACTCATCGTTGGTCTTCGTCGCTCCCAGCTTCTCCTTGAGGAATTTCATCGCTTCGACGACTCCCATCGGGCTGAGGATCTGTCGCAATATCCACAGGCGCTTGAGGTCATCCTCGTCGACCAGCAGTTCCTCGCGCCGCGTGCCTGAGCGGCGGATGTCTATGGAGGGGTAGATACGGTTGTCCACCAGCTTGCGGTCGAGGATGATCTCCATGTTGCCCGTGCCCTTGAACTCCTCGAAGATAACCTCGTCCATGCGGCTGCCGGTCTCGACCAGCGCCGTGGCGATAATCGTGAGGCTGCCGCCTTCCTCTACATCGCGCGCGGCGCCGAAGAACCGCTTCGGCCGCTGCAAGGCGTTGGAATCGACGCCGCCGGAGAGGATCTTGCCCGAGGACGGCGAGACAGTGTTGTAAGCCCGGCCCAGGCGAGTAATGCTGTCGAGCAGGATGATAACGTCCCTCTTGTATTCCACGTAGCGCTTCGCCTTCTCGATGACCATCTCGGCCACCTGGGTATGGCGCTCGGGCGGCTCGTCGAAAGTCGAGCTTATCACCTCGCCCTTGACGCTGCGCTGCATGTCGGTGACTTCCTCGGGACGCTCGTCTATGAGCAGCACGATGATATGTATCTCGGGATGGTTCTCAGTGACGGCGTTGGCCATCTTCTTCAGGAGTATCGTCTTGCCCGTGCGCGGCGGCGCCACGATCAAGCCGCGCTGGCCCCTGCCGATGGGAGCTACCAGGTCCATGATGCGCGTGCTGAGCTCCTTGGGGTCAGTCTCCAGCTTGACGAAGCTGCTGGGGTGCACGGGGGTCATGTTATCAAAGAGGATGATCCCTTTGGCCAGCTCCGGGTTCTCCTGGTTGATCGCCTCGACCTTCAACAGGGCGAAGTACTTCTCTCCTTCTTTCGGCGGCCGGATCTGGCCGCTGATCGTATCGCCCGTGCGCATGGAGAACTTCCTTATCTGCGAAGGCGAGACATATATGTCGTCTGAGCCCGGCAGGTAATTGTAGTTGTAAGAGCGGAGAAAGCCGAACCCGTCCGGCAGGATCTCCAGCACGCCCTCGGCAAAGACCAGGCCGTTCTTTTGCGCCTGCGCCTCGAGGATCTTGAAGATCACCTCGTGCTTCTTCAGCCCGGTCACGCTCTCCTCGGATAACTCCCTGGCGATCTTTGAGAGCTCCGATATGCTGTGTTGTTTCAGATCGCTGATATTGAGGCCGTCGCTGGCGTTCACCTTGATCACGTCGGCACCACGTACGCCGGACGACGCCGCGGCGGCCTTGGGCGTGACCTTGGCAGCCGGCATCCCGCCCCGCGTGCCCGCCGCGCGCCTTATCGGCGTTTTCTCCCTGGTCAAGGGCCGTGCCCCCTCCCTGGTACCGAGCGGACGTTTCCCCTTGCCTTCGTCCCCTTTGTCTGTTGTCTTAACCATGATAGATACACCTGTCCTTTCCGGAAATTGTTGGTGGTTTCTTTAAGACATCATTCCCTATGATATTCCTCGCAGATCACAGGGATTACGCCAATGGCAACACAGAATCCGCGGGATCAGTAGTTGGGTCTATAGCAGACGTCCTAAGAGAGGAAATTTGAAAACCGGTTACTGCTTGAAGAGTATTCTAGTATATTCCGCCTCCTTTGTCAATGATTTCTTTATCCCTCTTCATTTTCCCTTGGCTTCGCTT
>CBDVCL010000302.1:0-3760 GCA_965372475.1 uncultured bacterium
CGGCGACCTTAGCCATAACGGCAGCAAGATGAAACTGCTCGGCTCCGTGGGCGGTTCGATGGAATGCAGGGTCGCCAAGGCGAAGATAGACTGCCAGGTGGGTGGGGACGTTGGCATAAGGTCAGGCAAGCTCGTGATAGGTGGCAACGCGGTCATCAAGGGCCTGCTTGACCCCGGCCCCGGCGCCACGCCTAAGATCTCGGAGAAGGCTAGGGTGCGCGTTAAAGAGTAAATCATAGGTTGTCGCTAGTCGCTCGTCGCTCGTCGCTGGTGATGCATCCTGTCGCACTAACGACTAACGACAAACAGCTTGTCCGTCATAGCTGTCTGCCAGCGAAGGCGGAACGAACGACGACAAATGTCCGACGAGATATTAGGCATCGATGAAGCCGGCCGCGGGCCCCGTATGGGGCCGATGATAGTGGCCGGCTTTCTTTGTCCCCGCAACGAAGAGGTGCACTTGAAGGAACTAGGCGTGCGTGACTCCAAGGCCTTCGGCAGTGGCGCGCGCGCCAGGGAGCGGCGCGCCGTTCTCGCCGCTTCCCTGCGCGAACTGGGTCGCCCGTTTATCAAGGTGGTTTCCGCCTCGCATATCAACAGAAAGAAATTGAACGATTTGACTTACGAAGCCGGGAAGGGGATAATCCGCGAGGCGGGAAGCGCTTCCGCCGTCTACACCGACGGCGGCGAGTATTTCGAGCGGCTACGCACGATGCACGAGGCACTGACGGTAATTCCCGGCGGCGACAAGGAGAACGTCTTCATCTCCGCCGCCTCCATCCTTGCCAAGGACGAGCGCGACCGTTGCTTTCTGGAGATAATCGAAGCGCAAAGAGGGGAAATAGAGGAGCTGTTGTGCGACGAAGCTGATGCCTTCAAGAAGGTGCTTGACGGCAACAGCTATCCCGCCAGCAAAGCGTTTGGGCATTACTTGCGCCGCTATCACGAGAAACACGGCGAATTCCCCCCCGAGACGAGAACACGGTTGATTAGAATGTAGGGGCGGGTTTCAAACCCGCCTGTGCGGCTCTCTTACACCCGTTGCATTCACCCGTCGCCGTAGGGGCGGACCGGTGTGTCCGCCCGTCGGTGGTGAGAACAAAAAAGGAGCGGCGCATTGCGCCGCTCCTTTTCGTCTAAGCTATCGAATCAATAGAACCGAAGCTCATCCAAATAGAAAATGAAGCTACCCCCGGCGACGCCAGCGGTTCTAATTCCCACCCAGTCCACGTAGCGGGTAGTGTCATTCCAGGCGACGCTGAGACTGGTGAAGGGCACTTGTCTCTTCTGCCAGGCTACCGGTGGTTGCGCTGGAGGGGAAGCCACGGTGGCCAGGATGAGTTCGTTGGCCCTAACAGTGACATTAGGATTATAGACGTTCTGTTTCCACCAGAACTCAATCCCTGTATACCTCGAGACGTTCAGGTAATTGCCCACGACCGTGCCGGCTATCACGCACCTGAAGCTCATCATATTCATGGTCGTGGCGTTGCAGAAGTCACCACCCATTAGCAGCCCCGCACCGATGCCGCCGGTGTAACCAGCAGGTGAATAGTAATTATCGAAGTTATCGCAGAAGGATATAGTCGCCATTGAGCATTTCGTCATACATTTGCCGCTTTGGCCGCTGGACATCGTTGTCCAATACCCGGCAAAGTTTCCCGTCAATGTGGGGGCGACGCCGGGATAGCGATTGGTGTCCACTACCGCTTCATTGTTGTTTCCTGTATCGTCCATCTGGCCGCGGTCCAACCAGCCAGGCGGGGGAGGGACGGGCGTGTTGGTGGGGTCGGCGTCTGGGGTGGCCGTGGCTGCCAGCTCAGACTTGGGGTCGAGCGGGTTGTCGCGCTCGAAATCCCCCAGGCAGGAGATGCCCAGCAGTGACAGCGAGAGCAGGATTACAAGGTAAAAGAGCGGGTGTCCTAATGGAGAGCGTAACTTCTTCACGATCGGACTCATGGCTAGTACCTTTCTCTTAGAACTTCAGTTTGTAACTAAGTTGTATCTCGTCATCCTCTATATTCATCCCGTACGAGCCACCCTTGCGGCCATACCAGAAGGAGTCTATCGCGCTTATTGATACCAGTCCTATCGTCGCGTAGAAGAATAGGTTGTTCATGCCCTTGAAGGAGTCGTAGTTATCGGCGAGGGCGTCGAATTCCGTTGTTGGCTCACCCGCGACCTTGTAGGCGTCCTGTGCCTTGCTCCCCGCCTGCATATAGACTATCGCGCCCATCAGCGTTGCCGCGCCCGCCGCGGCGAAGAGGCTTGCCTTGCCGGGTTGGCCGTTGGCCAGTTGCCCCGCTCCCGGGATCAGCCCCAGCGCCGCTCCCTTGGCGGCGCTCTCGCCGTTCTTGCGCGCGCCCAGGAACGAGTCGAGCGAACTTGCCAGTGAGACGCCAAGCGCGCTGAAGAGGAAGACGCTATTCATTCCCTTGTAGGAATCATAGTTATCGGCGAGGGCGTCGAATACTTCGGGCTTGCCGCCCTTGTCGTAGGCCGCGTCCGCGTCACTTCCCGCCTGGTTGTAGAGGAGTGAGCCGACGATCGCTGCCGAGCCGGCCGCGGCGAGCAGGCAGCCCTTCGTGCCCTGGCCGTTGTATACTTGCCCCGCTCCCGGCAGGAAGCCCAGCGCGATGGCCGTGCCCAGGCTGTGTCCGCCCCTGAAGGTGGGCTCTTCTTTTTTTCGTACCACGCGCTTTTTCTTCGTGGAGGTGCGGCTCTTCTTCGTTGGCTTCTTCTTAACTGCGGGTTGTTTCTTCGCGCTCTTCTTCCTGGCCTTTTCCTTGACGAGATGCTCTTTCGCCATCCTTTCGATCACTTTCTTGATGGAATCAGGCAGGTTGTCCTCCGAGCCCTTGTGGTATTTCGAGAGGAGCATCTCGTTCTTCATCAACTGGATGTTTATCAGCTTCAGGTTTATCACGAAGGTCTTGCCCATCTTGCCCACCGAGCCGGTGACCATCCTCTCGACGCCGAGGGCGCTACCCATACTAACGGCGCATTCGGTGCTGTCACAGGCGCCCGATTCCTGGAACTTCAACTCGCCCAGGATAGATACCATGTCCTCGCGGTTCATCACGTCGAAGACGCCCGTCTGATACAGTTCGGTGCGCACGACGTCGGAGAGCAGGGAGGCCATGTCTTTGTTAACCCCGACTTTGGCCTTAAGGTCGATCACGGCGACGCGGGTGCGGCAGAAAGCGGGGGTGGTAACGATCATACTTATCAGCGAAAGGAGCGCGATACGGCGGGAAAAGGACGGCATATTATCTTACCCTCTTGTTTTGCCGGTGCGTCAACATCGCCAGCCGGGTTAGTCGCAACTGCGTCCAATAGCATCACGATTCTACCTGCTGGGCAGAGATTGTCAAGCGGTTTTATGGGCTGATTGCTACTTATCTTCGATATCGTATTCGGTGACGGGGTGGTATCCCTGGCGGCGGCAAAGGACGGCGAGCAACCCCGCGCCCTGCCGCGCCTTCTGGCTGAAACTGCCGTCATATATCCGGCTTGTGCCGCAGGAGGGACTGCCGTCCTTAAGGATCACCAGGTCCGGCTTGAATTCATTGATCCTCTCCAGGCATTTCTTCGCCCCTGAGACGAAGGCCTCGGTCCTGTCCTCGCCGTTTTGGGACACGATCCTTGTTACCCCGGTGAGGACGTCCCCGCCGTCGCCGCCCTGGATCTCAGAGGGAGTGCGGGGCACGGGAAGGCCGCCGTCCCTCTCGGGGCATACCGCCAGTACTTCCACGTTCTT
>CBDVCL010000303.1:0-3739 GCA_965372475.1 uncultured bacterium
GGTTCTCTGAGTGGGACACGACGTTTGCCGCCAAGATTTGTCTCCTGAGCGGACCCAAACGGCGTGCACGGGTTCTCTGAGTGGGACACGACGTTTGCCGCCAAGATTTGTCTCCTGAGCGGACCTAAACGTCGCGCACGCGTTCTTTGAGCAGAACGCCTCGCTTGCCTCCAAGACTTGGTTCCCGAGAGGACCGAAGAGGAGAGCGAAAGCCCTGTGAGAAGGACGTGCCATGAAAAGGCCCCGTGATTGCGGGGCCTTTTTCATTTGCTGTACTGCCGCTTGAAAGTCGGGCGTGATTACTCTACACTCGTAGACGAAGACAGCTTGGACTACGTCGGCAACACTGAGTACAAAGCCAGGAAGCAATACTGCTTCGCGCACACGCTCTCGCATATAATGATGTCATTGAGGAAAAATGGCTTCGCCATCACAAGCTTCGAAGAATACAAGGACGACATCTCCGGGGTCTACAAGGAAGCCGAGAAGAACAAGGTGAAGGTGCCGTTGAGCTACATACTTGTAGCGGACAAACCCGGGAAGATGTGCTAGAATCTCATGGGCTTGGTAGGAGGAGAAAGATGAGGAGTTTGTCAGCGGCTATAGTCTTGTTTTGCCTGGTCGTGCCTGTCTTTGGCGCCGCGGGGGCGGTAAAACCCCTGGTGGGGAAGAAGGTGCTGATGGTGGTCGCCGCGGAGAATTTCCGCGACGAGGAGCTGTTCGATACCGGCAGGATGCTGGTGGGAGCCGGGGCACACCTGGTGGTCGCTTCCACCGTGAAAGGAGAGAAGATAAAGGGCATGCTCGGCGGCAAGACGGTAGCTGATATCCTGCTCAAGGAGGTCAAGATCACCGACTATGACGCGATTGTCTTCGTCGGCGGCTCGGGCGCCTCGCAATACTGGGACGATGAGACGGCACACAAACTGGCCGTCGATGCCTTGGCGGCGAGGAAACTCATTGCGGCCATCTGTATTGCCCCGGTGACCTTGGCCCGGGCGGGTCTGCTGAAAGGGAAGAAGGCCACTTGCTGGCCCGGGACGAAGGGCGAGTTGGAAAAGGCCGGTGCGATCTACATCAAGGCAGATGTTGCCGTGACGAAGTTATCCCGGGGAGAGGTGATCGTCACCGCTTCCGGTCCCAAGGTGGCGGGGGCCTTTGGACGTAAGCTCGTGGAGTTGCTGAACAAGAAAGGCGGGAGGTAAACATGGACGAGGATAACACGGCGCCGGCGCCGCGCAGCAAGTGGGGCAAGCGGCTCGCTTATACTCTGGTGGCAGGGGGAGTTGTTGCCCTGGGCGCCTTTGGCCTCTGGAAGGCGGGAGTGTTGGGTTTCTTGGGAGGGGGCGAGGTGATCGTCATCGTTAACGGCGAGGGGATAAAGAAGGCGGAGTACGAGTGGCAGGTGGCCGGGATCGTCAAGGGCCTGCGGCAGGGGGAGGGGGCGGTGCCCGAGGAGACGCTGCAGGCGGTCCGCAGCCAGGTCCTGCAGAAGATGGTGGACCAACAGCTGATATATGAGCGGGGCCGCCGCCTGGAGATAGAGGCGAGTGCCGAAGAAGTGGAGGCGTCGATGGAAGAACGGCGAGGCAGCAGCGACGAAGATACCTTTGCCGCCGAGCTTTCCGCCGCGGGCATCAGCAAAAGCTCCTATCGCGCTTCCGTGGAGAGGGAGTTGGTGGTTAGCAAGACTATTTCTCTGGAGATGGAGGACGTGCGCGTGAGCGACGCGGAGATAAAGCAGTACTACGAGATGTATAAGGATCGCTTCGCGGAGGCGCCGGAGGAGATAAAGGCGGCTCATGTCCTGCTGATGGTTAGAGAGGGGGACGACGAAGGGGTGGTCCTGGCGAGGATAAAGGAAATACGGGAGAAAGCGCTTGCCGGTGAGGACTTCGGCGAACTGGCCGCCCGTTATTCCGAGGAACCCGGCGCCGCGGAGAGAAAAGGAAGCCTGGGATTCTTCGCTCGCGGCCAGATGGTGAAGCCCTTTGAGGAAAGGGCTTTCGCCTTGAAGGTGGGCGAGGTCAGCGCGCCCGTCAAGACCAGGTTCGGCTATCACCTGATAAAGCTTCTCGACCGTTTGCCCGCGGGTAAGCGCAGTTTTGAGCAGGCCAGCGAGATGCTGTCGCGGAGTATTCTCGAGCAGAGGAGGAGGCAGAAGTTCATGGCCCTTCTTACCGAGTTGAGGGTGCCGGCGGACATCGAATATAAGCCGGGCTTCGAGCCGAGTGTCCCTGTAGCGCGGCAAGGCAGGTAGGGAAGATTTTTTCTTGACAAATCCGGAAAAGGTGGTATTATCTGGGAGAAGGGAGCATGAGAGTGAGCACTAAAGCGTCAGCAAAGCCTATCCTTACCGTAGTACTACTGACGCTCGAAGTGCGCCCACTCTGAGCTCTCTCTCGTAGTAAGAGGTAAGAGCCAAGGCTGTGGGTGTGAAACCCCACGGTCTTTTTTTGTCGCTGATTTCGCTGATCGTGCCGCTGATTACGCGGATACATCGGGCGCGTAGTAACGAATAATGAAGGAAGTAGGCACAACAAGCAATTGTTGACTATTTGGGGGGATTTGGCTAAAATTGCCGGTTCTGCTTTGATTCTCTGCTGTTTCGCTTGTCGCACTAGCGACTAGCGACAACTGATACTCTCGGAGGAGAAAATGCGTAGTGATAGGATGAAAAAAGGACTGACCAGGACGCCGCATCGTTCGCTCTTCAAGGCCATGGGCTACATCGAGGAGGAGCTGAAAAGGCCCCTGGTCGGCGTGGTCAATGCCGCCAGCGAGATAATACCCGGCCACATTCACCTGGACAAGGTCGCCGCCGCGGCCGCAGCCGGAGTGCGCATGGCGGGCGGCACGCCGGTCACCTTCCCGGTTATCGGCGTCTGTGACGGCATAGCCATGAACCACGTGGGAATGAAGTATTCCCTTGTTTCGCGCGAACTGATCGCTGATTCCATCGAGATCATGGCCACGGCCCATCCATTTGACGGCCTGGTCATGGTCACCAATTGCGACAAGATCGTGCCGGGCATGTTGATGGCCGCGGCACGCTTGAATATACCCACGCTGTTCATCAGCGGCGGGCCGATGCAGGCCGGGCGTATCGGTGGCGAGGGGGTGGATTTGATTGATGCTTTCAAAGGAGTCGCCGCCTTCAAGCAGGGAAAGATCTCGCGGCAGAGGCTCTACGCCCTGGAAGACCAGGCCTGCCCCGGCTGCGGCTCCTGCGCGGGTATGTTCACCGCAAACTCGATGAATTGCCTGACGGAGGCCATGGGAATGGCCCTGCCGGGTAACGGTACTATCCCGGCCGTGAGGGGTGCCCGCATCGGGCTGGCCAAGAAGGCAGGCATGCAGGTTATGCAGCTGATACGGCGGAAGATCGTTCCCCGCCGCATCATGACCAGGAAGGCTTTTCTCAACGCTATCGCCGTGGACAACGCCCTGGGCTGTTCCACCAACACCGTCCTGCACGTTCCCGCTATCGCGCACGAAGCGGGGGTGAAGCTGACGCTGGAGGATTTTGACCGCGTGGCGGCAAAGACGCCGTACCTTTGCCATCTCTCGCCCGCGGGACCTGTCTTCCTTGAGGACTTGGACCGCGCCGGTGGCGTAATGGCTGTGATGAAGAGGCTAAAGGCCAGGGGAGTGATAGACGGAGGTACGCTTACCGTCAGCGGCGGCCGCCTGGAAAAACAACTGGCGGCGGCACAGGTGCTGGACGACAATGTTATCA
>CBDVCL010000304.1:0-3706 GCA_965372475.1 uncultured bacterium
GAAGATCGTTATCCACGGTGACTACGACGCCGACGGGATAACGTCCACCGCTTTCTGCCGGCGTATCCTGGAAGACCTAGGGGCCAAGGTAGACTGCTTCTTGCCGGGCCGGCTCGAGGACGGCTATGGTCTGCGCCGCAAGGGGGTGGATTTCGCCCTGCAGGCGGGAGGTCGGGTACTGCTCACCGTGGATTGCGGCGTGACGGCCGTGGACGAGATCGCCTATGCGCGGCAGAGGGGCCTGGACGTCGTGGTCACCGACCACCACCTTCCCGGCGAGAGCCTGCCGCCGGCGAATGCCGTCGTGGATCCGAACCGTGCGGATTGCCGCTATCCCTATAAGGCACTGGCGGGGGTAGGCGTCGCCTATCACCTGGCCAGGGCCCTGTGCGGTCGGCTGGCGCGCGGTGAGCCCGAGAAATACCTCGACCTGGTTGCCCTGGGAACAGTGGCCGATGTGATGCCCCTCGTGGCGGAGAACCGTGCCCTGGTCAAGGCGGGCTTGCCGCTGATCGAGAAGGGGGGCAATCCCGGCCTGGCTGGGCTGAAGAAGGTGGCCGGCATGCGGGGAGGTGAAGTGAAAGCGGGGCAGTTGGCTTTCGTGCTGGGGCCGCGGCTGAATGCCGCAGGACGCATGGGGAATGTCGACGAGGCCCTGGAGCTGTTATTGGCGGAGGATGAACAGGTATGTGATAAGTTGGCCAGGTCCCTGAACGAGGTGAACCGGCGCCGCCAGCGCGAGGAAAGGCAGGCCGTGAAGAAGGCCGAGGACAAGGTGGAGGAGGACACGGGCCTAAAGGCCCGGTCGGTGCTGGTCCTGGCGGATGCCGAGTGGCACCTGGGGATCATCGGGCTGGTGGCTTCTCGCATGGCACAGAAGTATTGCCGGCCGGTGTTGGTGATAAAGCAGGATGGTGATGTCGGGCGCGGTTCGGCGCGCAGCGTGGAGGGCGTGGACATCCACCGCATGCTGGAGGAATGCGCCGGCTTGTTGCTCACTTACGGTGGGCACAAAGCGGCGGCCGGGTTTGAGTTAGAAATGGACAAGCTGGAGCCCTTGGCGGAGAAGATGGATGCGCTGGTCGGGCCGGACCTGCCGCCGGAGAAGCGGCGTCCCTACCTGTGTGCCGAGGCGAAGATCGAGCTGGCGGAGATTACGCCCGGCCTGATGGAAGGATTGTCCCTATTGGAGCCCTATGGTGTGGGTAACCCCCGGCCCCAGCTGCTCTTAGCGGATCTTTCTGTGGGTTCGGGGCAGGCAAGGGTAGTCGGCAGTGAGCACCTGCGGCTGTCCCTGCGGGGAGGAGGAACCGAGCTAAAGGCGATTGCTTTCGGCTTTGGCAAGATGATCGACGCCATGGGGCGGGAACCGGTACACCTGCTCGGTTGGCCGGAATACAACGAGTGGCAAGGACACCGGGAGATCCAGTTTCACGTGAAGGATATTAAGATAGGAAAGCTCGACCTGGGTGAAGCGTGAAGCGTGGTTCGTGAAGCGTGGCATGACGGGCCTGCGAGATACGATTCACGAGGGACGCTTCACGCCTTACGCCTTTCCTTCCCTCAGCATATTCCACTCGTGCTTGTCGATGAGCAGGTAGAGCAGGTTGAAGATAAGCCCGTAGACTGTCTTGAAACGGGTGACGTCAAACTTAAGCCCGGTCGGGCTGCCGAGGGAGAACTGCCGCATATACCAGGGTACGTCCCTTTTGGCAGGTATCCGCTTGAGCGTGGACGCGATCAGGGGGTCGGCAGGTTTGGTCTGCAGGAAAGTCCTCAATGTGTTCAGTAAACGGTCAATGTTGCCCATGCGGTCGTTGAGGAAGGTATTGAGAACGCTGCCGTGTTCTCCTGTTCCCACGTCCTCTGTGGTGATCTCCTTCAGGCGCCCGGGGTGCTCATAGAACAGCTTTACCTGCACCAGGGTGTTGGCTATACGCTTGAGGTGCTTCACGGCTGTATCGGTATTGTCCTTGATATTCATTGTTCTTCCTCTTCTGTTGGCAAGAGCACAAGAGGATACCACCGTTCCGGGGATTTGTCTAGGACAAAAAGATCTTTAAGAAAGACCACTAAGTCCGGGGGGCGAGATTAATTCTCAATCTCTTTTGCCAACAGGTATCCAGTGTGCTAGAATGAGCGCAGAAACATCTGACCCACTTGGCTTGAATCCGGAAAAGGAGGAAAACATGGACTTCGGACGGAAGAATCTGCAAGCGGGATGGCTATTCATCCTGGTTGCCGCTCTTATCGGTTTTGGCTTGAATATCGTCTTGGGCATCAAGGATCTTGAGTTTGTCTCGGTGGCGATGAGAGATAGCCTGGGGCATGGGTATATCCAGGCCCTGGTTGTTGCTTTTGTCAACCTGTTCCTCGGCATGTTGCTTGACAGGTCCGACCTTAGCGAGATCAAGAAGAAGGTGGCGAGCATACTGGCCCTGCTGGCCCTGTTGCAGCCGGCCGGGATGATCATTGGCGTTTTCTGCCCCTGGACGGTGATGGTGGTGATCGAGAGGATAGGCACCACCTGCCTGCTGCTCGCCGCTTGCATCATGGCTTCGGCCTTCTACCTGCCGGAGGTACGCAGGACGGAATAGATCGGGGAAGGACCACACTGTTGTTGCTCGTTGCTCGTTGCTTGTCTTTGATACATAACGAGCGACCAGCGACTAGCGACTGCATTAATTCACGCCTTCTTAGCCACCACATGGATCATCCGCGCCAGGGGGAGCAGTTCCGGGCGCGCAGCGGCCTTGCGTTCCAGTTTCAGGAGTTCGCGATAGCCGCTAGCGCCCATCTTCACGCGGTTTGGCAGGTAATCGCAGTATACTCGCAGTCCCTTCTCCCATAAGATGTTGAATCCCTTTTGCTTGAGCAGGACGTTGATATCGTTCCTGCGATAGGTGCGGCAAGGTCCCATCTTTCCGTCGGTGATCAGACCGTTTGCGAGGACCGCTTCGGCCTGCTTGAGCTTTCCCCGCGTGAGCCGGAAAAGCGCCGCGGCGAGTGTCTGGTTGTAGACGAGCGAGAGCAGGCCGTGCTTCTTGAGCGGGCGCCTGATGCCTTCCAGGACCTTTGCCGGCTCCTGCAAATACTCCAGGAGGACGTGAGCCATGACCAGGTCGTATGCCGCCGCCGGCAGGCACCCCAGGTTGCGGGAATCGCCGCGCAGGAGCAGGTAGCGGTCTGCGCGGATCCCGCGCAGGGCTTCGCCGCTGGCGGCTAACATCTCGGGGGAAGAGTCGAGCAGGGCGGCGTGCCAGCCACGGCGCAGCAGGTAAGCGGAATACTGGCCGAGGCCGCAGCCAAGGTCGAGCAGGCGGCGAGGGCGGCGCTTGCCGAAGTGCGCGCGGCATAGACCTCGCAATTGCTCGCACAGGATCTGCTCTCTGAGGCGGCCCCAGGGCGTGCGGTACATCAGGCGCAGGTCAGCGACGCGGGCTTTGAATTTCAGGTTACGCATGGCGTGATACTGTCTGAAAACCACTTCTTGTTTGTTCGCGAAGAGCGCGAAGAATCCGCGAAGTACGCGAAATGGAGTTTCTTCGCGGTCTAGCGGGGGTTTTCACGGAGTGGAAGCCCTTTCGCGGCTTTCGTGGGGTGCTTTTCCGACACTATCGGCGTAGGGAGCAGGACTTTTTCTTACCCGGCCCATTGGCCGTTGTGGGAGTCTCTCTCTGTGCTCTTCTCCCTCACGCGCAGCGTC
>CBDVCL010000305.1:0-3693 GCA_965372475.1 uncultured bacterium
CTTATCGCCTATTATCCCCGCTGGCCCCTGCACCGCGATTGGCTGAAACCCATCGCCGCGGCGCGCGGCGAGGCATTGATGCTCGGCATGATAAACGGCTGGGAAGCGAAGCGCAAGGGCAGGCTGCTCATCCTGCGCGCCAATATCGAGGACGGCAGCGGCTTCTTTTCCTGGATCTGGTTCAACCAGCCCTATATGAAAGACGAGATGCGCAACGGGCGCTGGCTGGTCATCCGCGGCCGCGTGGAGATGAGCGCTTTCGGCCCGCAGGTGTCCGGGCGGAGCGGGCAGTACATTTTTCTCAGTGAGGAGGAGGTGTTGCGGCTGAAGCGGGGCGAGCTCGTGCTTCGCTACCATACCACGCGCACGCTGGGCCAGGCCTGGTTCGCCAGGACGATCAAGGGACTTCTAAACTCCTGTGCGCGAGAGCTAAGCGAAAACCTGCCGCCATCCCTGGCGGAGAACAGGCCCGGCCGGAGGGAGGCGCTGGAGACGATTCACGGCGCGGCGCGGCCCTTGCAGTGGGAAGCGGCGCGGGGGCGGCTGGCCCTGGAGGAGTTGTTTTACCTGCAGGCCTATCTCGGCCTGCGCAACCGGGCCCTGGGGAGCAGGGACAAGAAGAGAAAGTATAAGCTCGACGGGAAGAAGGTGAAAGCGTACCTGCGCGGGCTTCCCTTCTCCCTTACCGCGGCCCAGCAGCGCTGTCTGAAGGAGATACGCGCCGATGTGGCGCGGCAGGGACCGATGAACCGGCTGCTGCAGGGAGATGTCGGTTCGGGAAAGACGGTGCTGGCGGCCGTGGCCCTGCTCACGGCCGTCGATTCAGGATACCAGGCGGCGATCATGGCCCCCACCGAGATCCTCGCTGAACAGCACTACCGTACCCTGTCGCAGGACATGGAGCGGCTCGGCGTGGAGATAAGGTTGCTCACCTCGGGCTTGACCGCCAAGAAGAAGCGCGAGGCGTACGCCGCCCTGGCGAGCGGAGAGTGCCGCCTTGCGGTGGGCACGCACGCCCTCTTCCAGGAGGGGGTGGAGTTCAAGGAGCTGGGCCTGGTGGTCGTAGACGAGAGGCACAAGTTCGGCGTGGAACAGCGCGCCCGCCTGGAGGCAAAGGGCGATTACCCCGACTGCCTGATGATGACCGCGACCCCCCTGCCCAGGGCTATCGTGCTCACCCTCTACGGTGACACCGACATATCCGTGCTGGACGAGATGCCGCCGGGCCGCGGCGAGACGGTGACCCGCTGGGTGAGCGGGTCCGAGAGGGGAAAGGTATACGGGTTCCTGCGACAGCGGCTCGATGCGGGGGAAAGGGCCTACATCGTTTTTCCCCTGGTGGAGGAGTCGGAGAAGGTGAATGTCAAGGCGGCCACGGCGATGTTCGATGAGCTCGCCGCCGGCGCGCTCAAGGGTTACAAGATCGGCCTGGTACATGGCAGGATGAAGTCGGCGGAGAAAGAGAAGGTGATGAGAGAATTCAGGCAAGGCAAACTTCAGGCCTTGGTTTCCACCACCGTGATCGAGGTGGGCATAGACGTGGCCGAGGCCACCGTGCTGGTGATAGAGAACGCCGAGCGCTTTGGCCTTTCACAACTGCACCAGCTTCGCGGGCGCATCGGGCGGGGTAAGGCCCGTTCCTATTGCTACCTGCTGGGGGAATGGCGCATGTCCTCGGAGGCGAAGGAGCGCCTCCAGGCGATGACCAGGCACCGCGACGGCTTCAGGCTGGCGGAGGAGGACCTGAGACTGCGCGGCCCGGGCGACCTCTTTGGCACGAGGCAGAGCGGCTACACCCCTTCGATGGTCGTCGACCTGGCCAAGGATGGCAAGCTGGTGGAGAAAGCGCGTGAGACGGTGGAGAAGTTGCTCAACCGCGACCCGCGCCTTGAGTCGAAGGAAAACGCGGTTTTCCGCGAGGAATTGAAGAGGAAATTCAGGGAGTCGATGGAGATGGTTGTGTTGTCATAGGAGATGTTACTGTTGTCGCTAGTCGCTAGCGCTTGAATACGAGCAACCCTTCGGTTCGAGCTTTGCGCTCCCTCAGGGCGGGAAGGGTCCTGAGGGCAATCGAAGGACGAGCAACCCTTCGACTCGTTTCTCTCGCTCAGGGTGAGAAGGGCACTGAGGGAACTCGAAGGGCGAGCAACAGCACTATGATCGACCTGCACATTCATACGACTCACTCAGACGGTGCTTTCTCTCTACAGCAAGTTCTCTCCAGAGCGAAGGAGATGAAGCTCACCGCCATATCGATCACCGACCATGATACGCTGGTGGCCTACAAGCACCTGGCCGAGGAGCCGGGCCTCGCCATCGTCCGCGGTATCGAGCTGTCGTGCTTTTGGCACGAGCAGTTGATGCACCTTCTCGGCTATTTCCTGGACGTGGGTCGCGCGTCGCGTGTCACGAGTCGCGTGTCGGCAAGCGGACCCGAGACCCGAGACCCGGGACACGCGACAAAACTCGAGGCCTACCTCGTCCGTGCGAAGCAACGCAACCGGGACATCGTGCGCGCCGTCTGCGACCACCTGCGTGAGAAGGAGAAGATCCCCGTCAGCTACGAGGAGTTGCTGGAGAAGAAGGCAGGTAACCCGACCCTGGCCCTCTTGGCCCTCAGGCTGTTGACGCGCGGCCACGCCAAGGACTGGCGCGAGGTGGGCGCCGTCTGGGGCCGCATCCACCGCGAGCTGGAAAACAAGATCCCGCCGCCGACGATAGAGGAGGGGATATCGGTGCTCCGGTCATCGGGGGCGCTGATCGTCGTCGCTCACCCGGGGTCACTGGCGATGACCAACAAGAAGCTGGAGCGGCAGCAGGTGCGCGAGCTGAAGGAGATGGGCATACACGGCCTGGAGGTATACCACAAGCGGCACAAGCCAGAGGACAACAAGCTCTATCTTGGCCTGGCGGCAGAGATGGGGCTTGCTATCTCCGGCGGCTCCGACGCGCACTGTAGGGGGAAGGAACCCGAGATCGGATGCGTTGAAGTGGGGGATGATGTCTTGGATAGGTTGCGAACGAAATACGCAGAGCTATATAGTTAGCACGACTCGAATGCAGTAGTGGCGGCCTGGAGTTTACCCGCCAACCTGTCCGCCGTGGTGTAGGGGAGCACCACCGCAGCCTGTCCGCCGTAGCCCTTGTCGAAGGCGGATGCTCCCCTCGGTCGAAGACCGAGCCCAGAGGACGACGGCGGGCGGCCGCCACCAGCCGAAGGATGGGAACGAAAGGGTTCTCCCTCCCGCAATTGAAGCGATACATTTCACGCAGATTCCGGGTTGACATAAGTACAATTATAATGTACGATTAATATGTACATAATACTTGTAACATAAGGAGCATGATCATGATCAAGACCGTTGATACCAGCACCTTGCGCAACAACCTGGCCGATGTAATCAGGGAGGTGGTGAAGAAGAAGGACTTCATCATGCTCACCAAGCGCGCCAAGCCGATGGCGGCGCTGATTGACTTGGATCTACTGGAGGAGCTCCTGGCTTTATCCAGCAAGGACTATCTCAAGAGCATCCGTCAGGCGCGCAAGGACTACGAGGAGGGGAGGACACTGACTCACGCCGAAGTCTTTGGGGACATCGGCTAGTCGCCGTCGATGATCCATAGCCCCCTCCCTTGATGGGTGTATAGACTGGAGACATAGTCAACACATGTTCGGGGACATGGTAAACACAT
>CBDVCL010000306.1:0-3676 GCA_965372475.1 uncultured bacterium
GGGAAGTAAGAAGCCGTGAACCAGAGCCATTTCAAGGCACGGTTCACGGCCCTGAGCGAACGGAGTGAGTCGAAGGGTAAAAAGCAAAAAGGAAAAAGGGTAAAGGGTGAAGGGTGAAGCAAGTAGGGGCGCAGCATGCTGCGCCCGAGAACATGCGCCCTTAAGGCAGAAAGAAAAAGGGTAAAGGGTAAACAGGCATTAGGTATTATATAGATCGATGGTTTCTGCAAGCAAACGTTCCAAACCTTCAAAACGTTCTCAACATTCTAAACGCTTGATTGCCAAGGCGAAAAGACTGTCAAGTAACGAGCGTATCTACCGTGTGGTCATTGACGCCCTGTCCAAGCTTTCGCCGGGAGAGCTTCTTGACGCGCCCGCCGGGCCCGGCCTGCTGAGCCACGAGGCGCATCAGTTGGGCTATCAGCCCCTGGCCGCCGATATTGACGGGTCCCTTTTCATACTGCCCTGGGTGAAATACCGCAAGCTGGACCTGAACAGGCCTCTGCCGCTGCGCCAGGGCGCTTTCGACTACGTGGTGTGTATCGAGGGCATCGAGCACGTGGAGGACCAGTACCTGCTGGCGCGCGAGTTCGCGCGCGTGCTGCGCCGTGGCGGCCGGCTACTGATCACTACGCCCAACATCTCGAACCTGACCAGCCGCCTGTACTGCCTGCTTACAGGCTTCGACTCGGCTGCGCCGCGCCCGCTCGACCCCACCAAGGCCGTTCCCTACATGGACCATATCAACACAGTTCCCGTGCCGCGCCTGGAGTACCTGCTGGAAAGGGCGGGGCTTCGGGTGGAGCAGGTGCGGGCCTCTCACCTGCGCAAGGGCAGCCTTCTGCTCCTGCCTTTCTTCTACCCGTTTCTCCTGTTGACGGGGGCTTGGGCCCTGTTGCGCGGCGGCAGGGGAGGGGGCAAGAAAAGGAACCGGCGCGCCTTTAGGCGTATGCTCTCGGTCCCTGTTCTATGTGGTGGGGTGGTTGTCATTCAGGCGATAAAGAAATGAAAAGGACCCCGTAGAGGTCCTCTCCGCACATTAATTCCGCAATGCGAACTCCGCCGCTAGCATCTTTAATATCGGTCAGTCCCCGCAGGGGGCAATCCGCAATTACGACAACCTCTTCACGTCGTATTGCTTAAGATCCAGCTCCTTCTTGACCACGAAATTGACCTTCTTCACGAGGTTGCTGACGATGAAGGGCTTGTTTATATAGTAGATAGCCCCTCCGCTGTGGCCCTTTTCCACGCTCTGAATATCCGACTTGGCCGTGAGCATGATCACCGGGATACGCTTGGTTGACGGGTCGTCTTTCAGGGCCTTCAGCACTTCGAAGCCGTCCATGCCCGGCATCATGATGTCGAGCAGGATCAGGTCGGGCCTGTCTTTCTTGGTCTTGTTCAAGGCGTCCTTGCCGCTGCTCGCTTCGAGGAAACTGTATTCCTCGCCCTCCAGCGCGGCCTTGATAGATAACCTTATTGCACTTTCATCGTCGACTATCAGGATCGTTCTTGCCATATCTCACCTCGCTTGTTAGGAGCAGAAGTGTATCATATCCGGGAGTGCAAGTCAATCCTCTACGCCGTGCTTGGCCAGCGGCACGGTGAAATGAAAGGTGCTGCCTTTGCCGAGGACGCTATCCACCCAGATGCGGCCCTTCATCGCGCTCACAAGGTGGCGCACCACGGGCAGACCCAGGCCGGTGCCGCTGATCTTCTCTGTGTCACGTGAGCGCACGCGGTAAAACTTGTCGAAGACGGCCTTCAGGTCCTTCTTCCTGATACCGATACCATAGTCGCTTACACTGATCTGCAGGTTCTCCTTGTTGGCCCTGGCCTTGAGCAGCGCCTTGTCCGCGTTGGGGGAATACTTGACGGCGTTACCGAGCAGGTTAGACAGTATCTGGCGCAGGAAGTTCTCGTCGCAGTAGACCGCGGGCAGAAAGCGCGGCAGGTCGATGCGGATGGTGTGGCTCGCGGAATAATACTTGGCCTTCTCGGCCTCTTCGCTGATGATTTCCATCGGCTCGAGAACGGTAAAGTGGGCTCGCAGGGTACCGGCCTCGATGCTGGAAAGGTCGAGGATGTTGTTTATCAGCACCGTGAGCCGCTTGCTTTCCTCGTTGATCACCGTGCAGTATTCCCGTATGGACTCGCGGCTGTATTCCTTGCTGATCATCAGTTCGGACAATGCGCCGATGGACGTGAGCGGCGTGCGCAGTTCGTGGCTGCAGAGGCTGAGAAAATCGGACTTCATCTGGTCCAGCTCCTTTAGCTGGGTGATGTCGTGCAAGATGGCTACGGCGCAGGCCCTGCCTTCGGTGCGGAAGGGGGCGACGATGGCGGCGAAAAAGCGCGGCTTCTTTTCGCCCAGTGAGAACTCGTCCCTGACCAGGATTCGTGTCTTTAGGCACTCCCTCAGCAATTCCTCCAGCTTGGTGCCGTGCAGGTGGCGGCGCATAGAAGAACCGGCCTTTATCTTGCGGGGCAAGCCCAGGTCGGTCCGGGCCGTGCGGTTGACGTCGGTGAGGCAAAGCTTGGCGTCAACTGCCAGCACGCCGTCGGGGATACTGCGCAGTAAGGCGTTGAGGCGGTTCTGGCCGGACTGCAGGTCGAGGTTGGCCTGGGCCAGTTCGCGGTTGGCCAGGTCTATCCTGCTCCTCAAGCGCTGGTAGAGGCGGGAGTTCTCAAGCGCCACGGCGGCCAGGTTGGAGAGGGCGGAGAGGACCTTCTCGTCCTCCTGGTCAAAGGCGAGGCCGCTTTTTCTGTTCAGCACCTCAAGCGCGCCGATGATACGTCGCGATGTCTTGATGGGTACGCAGAGGATGTTCTGCGTCTTGAACCTGGTCAGCTCGTCGATCCTGCCGGCGAAAGCGGGATGGCGTTGCGGCATGGCGACTATCTTGCTCCTGCCCCTGCCGATCACCCGGCCGACGATACCCTCGCCTACCTTGAGGCGGATGTTCTTGAGCTTCTTGGAGACGGGGCCGGTGGCGTGGGCGAAGCGGATCTCTTTCTTCTCGTGGTCGAGCAGAAAACAGGTGGCCGCCCGGGCCGAGGTGATCTTCTCAGCGGCGGAGGTGACGAGGGAGATTATCTTCTCCGAGTCACGCGTCATGCTCAGGTTGGCGCTGAGCGAGATCAGCGTGGAGAGGACGCTGATCTCTTCGTGGGCGAGGGAGAAGAGGCGGCGGTTCTCCATGGCGATGGCCAGCTGGGTAGCGTAGAGGGTGAGGATATTCAGGTCCTGGTTATTGAAACTGTGCGCCGAACGGCGGCGCTGTACATTGAGGACGCCCAAGAGGCGTGGGCCGATAAGCAGGGGCGCGGAGAGGGCGGAACGGATAGAGGCCTTTTGGCGGCGCAGGCGGAACTGGGGCAGTTGGCGCAGGTTATTCAGCAGCAGGGGGCGCTTGTGGTAGGCGACCCAGCCGGCGATGCCGCTTTTCAACTTGATGCGCTGGCGGCGGATGACGCTCTGGGGCAGGTGGGTGGCGGATTTGATGAAGAGCTCATGTCGCGCCTCGTCGTAGAGCATCAGGGAGCCGGCCTCTCCCTTGGTGACCTTTATCGCCGAGCGGAGGGCGCTGTTGATGAATGTGTCCAGGGAGTAGGAGAAGCCCTCTTTTAGCAGGGCGTTATAGGAGGCCAGTATGTTGCGCAGGACCTTGTTCTC
>CBDVCL010000307.1:0-3672 GCA_965372475.1 uncultured bacterium
CCTCTCCGAGGGAATACCGGACTCGGGTGGGAGTGATGCAATGGCTCCCCCGGTCGGCGCGAGGCTCCACGACAGCACCATCTACCATCTCGCCATCGCGCTGGTGCTATAGTAAATAGGGACAGGTCCCATTAATAAAGGGACCTGTCCCTATTAAAAGTCAACAGCTCACGCCCTGACCTTCCCCACGCAAAGCCGCTCACCCTTCAGCGGCGCCTTCACCCGCCACTTGCCGTCGGGGGAGAGAATCCCCGTGGGCGCGTTGGCGGCGCGGTGTTTCTTCTCGATGCAGGCGGCAGCGACTACCCAGATGCCCGCTATCTGCGCGCGCTCTTCCACGCGCGTATGATGGAACTCGCTATAGGTCGGCTCGTGCCCGCTCGCCGCGCCGTGGAAGATGACGCTGGCGCCTTTTCTCTTGTAGAGCAGGTGCAGCTTGAGGTCGGGCAACTGGCTCCACCAGGGCGTGGCCCAGAGATCGTTACAGATGGTGACGCCGAAGGTCAATCCATCCCCCCTGAAAACACGCAGGTCCTTCCTCTCCCCCGCCTTGCACCAGTCCGTGTCCCCGCGCGCGGGGCAGGTCTTGTTGTGGGCGCCTATTATCTTCCCGTCGGGCCCGATGATAAGCGCCTGAATGTAGGGCTTGCTCATCTTGCGTCCCTTCTTGTCCCTGTAGTTCCCCGCGCCGAGTATCAAGGTAATACCGTTTTCGCGGCAGGCAGGGCGTATCACCTCGTCTATTGCTTTCTCGCGCTTCTCCTGGTCGAACTTCGCGTGGTAACCCGTGAGTATCATCTCCGGCGTCACGAGGAAGCGCGCTCTCGCCCTCGCCGCGCGCTTTACCATCCTCACTACATCCTGCGCGGCCTTGCGGATGTTGTTCCTCTGCACCATCTGCGCCGCGGCTACGGTTATCTCTCGTGCCATCCTTTATCCTTTCGCACCTCACTCGTTCTCGGTTCTCTGTTCTCCGTTCTCGGTTATTCTATGCGTCCACAACCCAACTGAGAACTGAGAACCTGGAACTGAGAACTCCGTAGGCGCTGATAATGCCAGAGCCGCACCGCGAAGTCAACACTAACGGAGTACTGATCTTCTCGTGCTATAATGGCTCTGCCCCTGACTTGACTTTGGACTGAGGACTGAGGACTGAGGACAACCATGGCTTCACATCCGGTGATACTAGATACCGACATCGGCTCCGACATCGACGACACCTGGGCGCTGGTACAGCTCCTCAACAGCCCCGAACTCGACCTGAAGATGGTCGTGACCACGAACGCTGATACCACCTACCGCGCGCGCCTCACAGCGAAACTGCTCGAGCTGGCAGGCCGTACCGACGTTCCCGTGGCCGTGGGCCCGCCCGATCACGGCGAAGCGAGCCAAGGACAGCTTTCCTGGCTCGGGGACTACCAGCTCAAGGACTATCCTGGTAAGGTGCACGAGGACGGCGTCGCGGCGATGGTGGAATGCGCGATGTCCGCCAAGGAATCCGTGACCATCGTCGCCATAGGGCCCCTTGGCAACGTCGCCAAGGCCCTGGACACTGAGCCGAAGCTACCCGAACACTGTCATTTCGCGGGCATGCAGGGGTGTATCAGGCGCTTCTGGGAGCGCGACGAGGAGATCCCTGAATACAACGTGATGTGTGACATCCCCGCGAGCAAGAAGGTCTTCGCCGCGAAGTGGATCTCCGCCGCCATCACGCCGCTGGATAGCTGTGGCCTGGTGGTCGTCAAACCGGAACGGTATGCCAGACTGCGTGCCTGCAAGGCGCCGCTCTGCCGCGCCCTGATGCAGAACGTTGACATCTGGCGGCAAAAGGGCGACGACCCGAACACCAGCTCGCGCCTCTACGATACCGTGGCCGTGCACCTCGCGCACAGCCGCGAGTTCCTGGAGATGGAACGCATGGGCATCCGCGTCGACGACAAGGGCTCAACGCTCGCCGATGATAGCGCGCCGCCCGTCGACGTCGCGGTCGGCTGGAAAGACTTGGACGGCTATCTTGATGACCTGGTCAAGAGGCTGACGTTATCTTCATAACCTTCGACTTTGGACTTGAGACTTGCGACTTGGAACTTGGAACTACTAACATGCCCCTCTTCCATCTGAACCTATCCGGCCAACAATGGGACGTCGACGTCCCCGATAAAAGGATAGAGGAACTCCACGCCCTGCTGAACACGCTCTCGGCAAAGGCGAAGGACAAAGCGGGACGTTTCATCGTATTCATCGCCGGCCCCCCAGGGTCAGGGAAAAGCACGGCCGCCGCGGTCCTCGAGGTGCTGGCACGGAAAAAGAAGCTTTCCCTACAGGTCTTGCCCCTGGACGGCTTTCATTTCCCTAACGCGGTGCTGGATGAAAGGACGGTCACGCTCGACGGCGAGCAAGTGCCGCTTACGAAGCTCAAAGGCGCGCCCGAAAGCTTTGACCTTGAGAAGATAACGGCCAGTATCAAGGTGCTTGCTGAGGATGGGCCGCTGAAGTGGCCCTTCTACGACCGCAAGATACACGACCCCGTGCCGGACGCCATCAGCGTCAACGATTCGGGTATCATCCTCGTCGAGGGCAATTACCTCCTGTTGGACGAGCCGGGCTGGCGTGAACTCAAAGGGACGGCTGACCATACCGTCTTCATAGAGGGAGACTTGGATTCCGCCAGGGAGTTGGTCATCGCGCGCGCCATGCGCGGCGGTAGGACACGCGAGGACGCCGAAGCGCATTTCGATTTCAACGACCGCAGGAACATACAACGCGTTCTGAAGAACCGCCTTCCCGCTGACGATGTGATATAATCCACCCTTAAGCTGCTGTTTTGACCGAGGACGGCGGACGGACGACCCCTTCCTGACCTAACCAATTCGACTATATCCTCTTCTCTCTTCATGCTATAATGCTGCCGTTGCTTTTGCCGACTCTGGACTTTGCACTTTGGACTTTGGACTCCGATAAGGAAAGGAACCATGGCTAAGAAGACACAGAAGAAAGCACTGGTGGTATGGGGCGGCTGGGACGGGCACACGCCCAAGCAGTCGGCGGACATATTCGTGCCCTGGCTGGAGAGGGTGGGCTACAAGGTGACGGTGAGCGATACGATGGACGCTTATCTCGACAAGCGGCTGATGCGCTCGCTCGACCTGATCGTGCCGATCTGGACGATGGGCCAGATAACGGGCGAGCAGGGGAAGGCATTGCTCGACACGGTGCGCGGCGGCGTCGGCCTGGCGGGCTGGCACGGCGGCATGTGCGATTCGTTCCGTAATAACGTCGAGTACCAATTCATGACGGGCGGCCAGTGGGTGGTGCACCCCGGCGGCTGTATCCCTTCTTACAAGATAAACATCACCAAGCGCAACGACCCGATCATGCGCGGCATCAAGGACTTCACGCTCAGGGACACCGAGCAGTATTACATGCATTACGACCCCGACGTGGAAGTGCTCGCCACGACGACCTTCAGCGGCAAGCATGGTGGCGTCCACTGGATCAAAGGCGCCAAGGTACCCGCCGTCTGGAAGAAGCATTATGGCAAAGCGCGCGTCTTCTTCGCCTCCTTTGGGCACACCTACAAGGACTTCGATACGCCCGAAGCGCTGGAGATAATGAAACGCGGCATGCTGTGGGCGTCACTATGATCTGCCCATCACCGTAGGGGCGGCCTAC
>CBDVCL010000308.1:0-3660 GCA_965372475.1 uncultured bacterium
GGCGAGACGATCGTCGCGGCCGCGACGCCGGCTGGCGTGGCTGCTGTCCACGTGATAAAGGTGAGCGGGAACAAAGCGCGGCGTATAGTCGATAAGTGCTTTCGCCGCGAAGGTGGTAAGAAGGTCAGCAGAGCCTGGCGACAGTATCTGGGTTGGTTGTGGCGCGGCGGCAAGCCCCTGGAAAAGGTGATAGTCTGCTACATGCGGGCGCCGAAGTCATACACGGGAGAGGAGTGCCTGGAAGTGTATTGCCACGGCGGAATACTCTCGCGCCGGGCGGTGATAGAGCTGATGCTGGAGTCGGGGTGTCGGCAGGCGTTGCCGGGGGAATTCACGGCGCGCGCATATCTGAATGGGAAGATAGACCTGGTGCAGGCGGAGGCGGTGGCGATGTTGGTGACGGCGGCGAGCGAGGAGGGACGATTGCTGGCGCTGAATCAAGTGCGGGGGGGATTATCAAGCAGGCTAGAGCGCTTGAGGTTAAGTGTGCTCCGGTCACTGGCGGAGTTGGAGGCATCACTCGATCTCTTGGTGGAGGAGGGAACGCGAGTGGCGGGGCGAGCGTTGATCAAGGCGACAAAGCGGACAGCGGCGGAGATAGAGCGGCTGTGCGGGGAAGCAAGGGTAGGGGAGCTGGCGCAAACGGGATTGCGATGCGCGATCATCGGGTTCAGCAACGCTGGCAAATCGACGTTATTCAATGCCTTGCTTGGCCGCGAGCGGACGATCACCTCGCCGCTGCGCGGCACGACCAGAGACGCGGTCGCGGAGAGGACATCGTTCGAGGCGAGGGAGTTTGTCTTGGTGGATACGGCGGGGCTGGCCGGATACGGGGGACGCTTGGAAAAGCTTGCGGCTGGGCGCAGCCGGCGGGAGGCGGAAGAGGCCGACGTGTTGTTGTTGGTGCTCGACGTGTCGCGACGGCTCTCGGGCCGGCAGGAGAAGGTGCTGGAGAAAGTGTTGGCGGGAAGAAAGGTGCTGGTCGTTCATAACAAGGCGGATTTGAAATGGCGCTTGAAAGAAAGGGACGACCGCTTACGGCGTCCAGGAAGGAGGAAACCGCTGGTCGCCGTGGCGAGTAGGGGAAAGGGTGTGGGCAGGATCAGGCGGGCGCTGGTGTCGGCCTACGACGCGCAGGCCGGCGCTGGGGGAGGATTGGTGCTCTCGGATTTACAGCGTGGCATCCTTAACGAGATGTCAGTTCAAGCCGCGAGAGCAATCAGGCGCGCGCAGCAAGGGAGCGAGGAGCTGGTGGCGGAAGATCTCAGGAGCATCCTGGAATCGCTCGCGTGTTTGCGCGGCGAGAAGCTGAGCGAAAGAGTAATGGAAGAGATCTTCAGTCGTTTCTGTGTTGGCAAGTAAAGGCAGGGGACAAGTAGTTGCTTGTCGCTGGTCGCTCGTCGCTCGTAAGCAGAGGCGCACAGTGATAAGCGAGAGCTGCGAAACGGACGACAGCGCGATGAGACGATTGTTTCACGTGGAACACACGGCATGGGCAAGGACGGCAACTACGACGTGATAGTCATCGGCGCGGGGCACGCTGGTTGCGAGGCGGCACTGGCAACGGCGCGCTCGGGGTACGGCACGCTGCTCTTGACGCTTGCGGCGGAAGCGGTCGGGCGCATGTCCTGTAACCCGGCCATCGGCGGGCCCGGCAAGGGGCAGTTGGTGTGTGAGATAGATGCGCTGGGCGGAGAAATGGCAAGGGCGATCGACGCCTGCGGCATCCAATTCCGTATGCTTAACACGAGAAAAGGGGCGGCGGTAAGGGCGCTACGGGTGCAGGCGGACCGGCGGGCGTACGCCGGGTATATGCGGCGGACGGTCGAGGGGGAAAGGAGCCTTGAACTGAGGCAAGGGGAGGTGGTGGGAATAATAGCCGGCAAGGGAGGCTTCCGTGGCGTACGCCTCAAGGACGGCAGGAAATATAGCGGCGCCAGGTGTGTGCTGACCACGGGTACCTTCCTCAACGGGGTGATACATATCGGGCTTGATAGTTACGCTGGTGGCAGGGACGGCGAAGGGGCCGCGGCGGCGCTTTCCGGCTCGCTACGCAGGGCAGGTTTTGAGCTAGGGCGGTTGAAAACGGGCACGAGTCCGCGTGTCGACAGGGCGAGCGTAGACTACGGGCGCATGCAGGAACAGCAGGGAGATAAAGAGCCGCGCATGTTCTCGCGCGGCGCCTCGGCGCCGGCGAGGGCACAGCTTTCATGTTACGTGACGTACACGCGGCCGCAGACGCACCGGCTTATCATGCGGCATTTAGACCGCTCGCCTCTTTACGCCGGTCGTATCAAGGGGATCGGCCCGAGGTATTGCCCCTCGATAGAGACAAAAGTCGTTCGCTTCAAGGACAAGGACAGGCACCAGGTGTTCGTCGAGCCCGAAGGGTGCGAAACAAGGGAGGTATACCTGAACGGGTTGGCTACGAGCTTGCCGGAGGACGTGCAACGAAAGATGCTTAAGAGCATCAGGGGATTAGAGAGAGCTGTGGTCTTAAGGCCGGGGTACGCCGTAGAGTACGATTTCGTGCCGCCGCACCAACTGGGCGTCAGCCTGGAAAGCAAGAAGCTGCAAGGGCTCTATCTTGCGGGGCAGATCAACGGCACCTCGGGCTACGAGGAGGCGGCGGCGCAGGGGTTGATCGCGGGCATAAACTGCGTGCGCTCATTGCGCGGCAAGGAGCCGCTGGCGCTCGCTCGCAGCGAGGCCTATATCGGCGTGATGATCGATGACTTGGTCACCAAGAGCACGGAGGAGCCGTACCGTATATTCAGCTCGCGGGCGGAATACCGTCTGTTGCTGCGGACGGATAACGCGGCGGCCAGGTTGCTCGGCTACGGCGTGGAAGCAGGGCTGGTAAGAGAGGGGGAACTGCGGCAGATGCTGGCGGCGAAGAGTCGCGTGGCGGCGGAACGACGCAGGCTGGAACGAACGCACCTGCGGCGGAGCCAGCATGCTAAACTAAGGATTGGCGGGGAGGTGACGGGGCGGACGGCCTTTGAACTGTTGAAAAGGCCGGATGTAAATTACGGGCTTCTGCGGCGCCTCTGGCCGGCTCGGCAGATGCTTGGTGAAAAGGAGGCGGAGCAGCTGGAGATCGAGGCGAAATACGAAGGGTACATCAGGCGGCAGGAGCGGGAGATAGAATCGATGAAAGGCAGCGAAAGTCTGCGCCTGCCGGCGGGGATAGACTACACGAAGATGCGGTTCCTGCGTTTGGAGAGCAGGGAAAAACTATGCCGGGTCAGGCCGGAGACCATTGGCCAGGCATCGAGGATCTCCGGTGTCAGCGCTGCGGATGTTGCCAGGTTGCTGGTGCATATCAAGAGTGGCGGCAAGAGGAAGCGGGCCGTGACGGAGCGAGGGGGGGCGCGGCAATGAAGCAGCGATTGGCCGGGTTGGCGAAGCTGAGCGCGGCATGCGGACTCAAGGTGGCGAAACGGCGCCTGGAGAAGTTGTTAGCATATATTGATTTGGTTGAGAGTGCGGGACGGCGGCTTGGGCTGGCGTCCCGGCCGTGGCGGGCGGGTGCGCCGCCGCCGCATCTGGTGAAGAGCGTGTTTCTCGCGGCGCGGGTGTTCCACGTGGAACGGAACGTCGCAAGCGGCTGGCTGGATATCGGTTCGGGTGGAGGGTACCCGGCGCTGGTGATGCGTA
>CBDVCL010000309.1:0-3655 GCA_965372475.1 uncultured bacterium
CTCGGCGCGCAGGTAGAAGACCAGGGCGCCGTCCCTCAGGTAGCTGCGCAGGTCGCCGGGACGTTTTGCCCGGGCTCCCACCCAGGAACGGGAGAAGAAGACGCGGTCGGTGAAGGAACGCGTCGTATTTGCCTCGTAGCGGCGGCTGGCGATACCGTAGCGGCGGCTGGCATAGTCATTGCGCGAGCCGGCGCGGCGGGTGTCCAGTCTCTCCTTGACGCCGAAGAAAAAGTGGTCGTCGTAGATGAGGAGGGACCCGGGCGGCAATTCGGGTGCGGCGACCGGCTTGGCGTCTCTTCCCTTTCGTATGCGCTTGGCCAGCTCCCGGATCTCGGCGTCCTCGGGTTCGTGAGCCAGGGCCTTGTTGATATAGCTCTTTGCCGTGAGCCGTTTCCCCATGGCGAAGTAAGCGCGGGCAAACTCGCGGCAAACGAGGGCGGAATCGGGATCGATGTGAGCGCAGGAAGAAAGATAACGCACCGCGGCTTCGTAGTCGCCTTTGTTTATCATCGCGCGCGCGCGCAGGAAGTAGTCCTTCAGCTTTTCCTCGTTGCCGCGCAGACCGCTTTGCGGTGGCGGCGGTGCCGCCCCGGGCAGGGGGTAGAAGAGGGGGATCATGAGCAGGAGGAGGATGACTGTAAGCGTGGCTCGCTGTTTCGGCACGGCTTGTCCCACGGTAAGATCGGTTTCACTGCCAAGTGAGAGGATACCATAGACGCCTACGCTTGGGAAGGGGATACTACGCTGAGCTTGTAATAGTCTGGGCTAAACCACCGCCCCTTTAGCGGGTTTCTTGTATAATAATTAGGATGAATCCTATAGTTTCCGTGACTAGATGTGACAGCTATGATCACGCTGTTTTCAAGCGTGCGGTGGTCAAGCTGCTCAAGCCGCTGGGAGGCCTGAAAAGATATGTACGGCGCGGCGCGCGGGTGCTGCTCAAGCCGAACTTTCTCTCGGCCAAGCCGCCCCATAGCTGTGTCACTACCCACCCGGCCTTGATCAGGGCGCTTGTCGAGCTGGTGGCCGAGGCGGGAGGAAGACCGTCGCTTGGTGACGCGCCGGCGCTGGTCGGGCCGGGGGCCGTGTGCCGCGTCCTCGGGCTGTCGGATTATCTGCGGCGGCACGGGGTGGCGGTAAGAAAGTTCAGACAGTCGCGTTGTTATAGCGCGCCCCAGGGCAGCGCCTGGCTGCAGCACCGCCTCCATGCCGACTTCGAGGATTTCGATTGCGTGATAAACCTGCCCAAGCTGAAGACCCATGCGATGATGATCCTGACGCTGGCGGTGAAGAACATCTTCGGTTTCTCTCCCCAGGCGGAAAGACTGTCCTGGCATTTTCGCGCCGGGGTGGACAGGGAGATGTTTGCCGAGATGCTGGTCGATGCCTGTTTGATCGTGAAGCCGTCCCTTTCTATCTGCGATGCCGTCTGGGGGATGGAGGGGGAGGGGCCTGGCAGCGGCACGCCGGTGAAGCTCGACTTCCTCGCCGCGTCCGCGGACGCCTTCGCGCTGGATGACGCCATCAGCGGCCTGCTGGGCTTGAAGCGCCCGATACATACAACCAGGATCGCCTGCCGTCGTGGCGTCTACAAGGGCCGTTTTCGGCAGATGGGGATGAGGAAGGGAGAGAAGGTCGTGGGTTCCTTTGCTTTGCCGCGCAGCCTGGAGGCCGGGGACCTGGGCATAGGTGTGCCGCGGCCGTTGCGGGGCCTGGTGCACCGCTACATGACCGACCGTCCGCTGGTAACCGCTTCGCTTTGCGACGCTTGCGGCAACTGCCGCAAGATCTGTCCGGCAGGGGCTGTGACGATCGTTAGTGATGGCGGGGCGCATATCGACCAGAAGGCCTGCCTGAGGTGTTACTGCTGCCAGGAGGTGTGCCCGCGCGGCGCGATCAAGATCAGGCACTCGCGCCTGCTGCGACTACTCAACAAGCTGATGTAGGGCGGCAGGCTTGGGGTCAGAAGGTCAAAAGTCGAAAGTCAAAGGTCGCTTCTGTGATTCGCGACCTTCTGACTTTAGGGCCGGCTAGGCGGCCGACTTTTGACTTTCCGACTGATGATCTGCAATGACAAGATTGACCTGTGCGGAGAATAATGATACAATGATAGGCAAATTAGGGAAGGTTGCGATGAGTGTATCGAAGACAGTTTTACCGGTTTTCGTCCTGGTGTTCTCGTGCGGCTGGCTGGGCGCTTTCACCATGGAGGAGGGCAATTTCTTCTACCATTACGACCTCGGCCGTGACTATATGAAATACAGGAGGTACGAGCTGGCGACCCAGGAGTTTGAGAAAGCCATCAAGATCAACCCCAAGGAGAAGAGCGTCTACATCCTCGCCGGCAGGGCCTACATGGCCGCGGCCGCGGATAACCTGGAAGAAGATGACCTGGAGAAGGCCAAGGCTGCCCTGGAAAAAGCCGAGGGTAACCTGTTGGCGAGCCATGAGATTGACAAGGAATACCGATACGCGCACAAGTACCTGGGCCTGCTCTTCCTCTTGAAAGGAAACCGGGTGGAGAAGCAGCTGGCAAAGAAGAGCGAGCTGGAGCGTATGAAGGAGTGGGAAGAGAAGAAGAGAGAAAAGAAACGCGACGGCAAGCTTGAGCCGTGTGATTACGACCACGCCGTGAGATACCTCAAGAACGCCGTATACCTCTATGCTCCCGACCACGAGGTGGCGCGTTGGCTGAGCCGCGCCAGGAAGATGTTGAAGGAGTATCGGCGGAACGAGGCGGGAGAAAAGAAAACGCGCCTTGAGGAGGATGAAGCCCGGAAGAACGCAGATGCCAGGGCGACAAAAGCGGCGAAGCTGGCGAAGAAAGCCGGCAGCAAGGCGGCAAAGTCGGCGGCGGCGGCGGAGAAGGCGGTAGCGGCGGCGGCGAAGGCGGCCTCGGCCGCGGCAACCGCGGATACGGCGGCGAGCGAAGCCGTCGCGGACGTGGCAAAGAAGGCCGCGGCGTCGGCGGAATTGGCCGCGGCGGCGGAACAGGTCTCCGCGAAAGCGAAGCAGGCCGCGGTCGAAGCGGCAGGCGCGGATGTTAGCGAGGCGAAGGCGGCTGCGGAGAAATCAAAAGCGGCGGCAGTCGAGGCGGCCAAGGCGGGCGCGGAGGCGGCGAAGGCCGCGGCGGCGTCAGAAAAGGCCGTAGCAAAGGCGAAGAAGGCATCGGCGAAAGCGGTGGCGGAAACCGCGAATGCCGACAAGAAAGCCAAGCAGGCCAAGCAGGCCACTGAAAAGGCGAAGCAGGCCGCGGTCGTGGCGGAAGAAGCCGAGCGGCACAAGGATGAGTTGAGAGGGAAGAGCGAGGGCCTTCCCGAGTTGAGCGCGGATGTGAAAGAACTAATCGGCAGCGACGAATTGCCAGACCTGCCTGTACTGCCTCCCGAATAGTTTGGAAAGTTTTGAAGGTTTAGAAGGTTTTGAAAGTCACCTCAATCTAGCCCTATCAACTTTCTAAACTTTCTAACTTTCAAAACGTCCTAAACTAATCACCCCAACTTCCTAAACGTTCCAACAGTTCCCTTGCCCTTTCGTGTCGCGGCTCTGCTTCCAGGGCCATCTCAAGGTGGCGACGGCCCTTCGCCTTGTCGCCGCGGCTCAGCAGCAGGAATCCCAGGTAGCAGTTGGCGTTGGCGTCGCGCGGCTGATATTC
>CBDVCL010000310.1:0-3646 GCA_965372475.1 uncultured bacterium
CCAGATCGGGGCGGTAGCCGATGCCGAGTCGGAGTTGACCGCCATCCGCAACTGCTACTTTGACGGTCAATATGGCGCTGGGGCGCTCTACGGCATCGAGTTCTACGGTTCGCCGTGGACCGTGACCATCGAGGGTTGCCGCTTCTTTGAACACTTCGTGCAGGGCGGCGTGGCTATAGCCGTGACGAGCACCGGCTTTGCCCAGCCGATACACTGCGTCATCCGCGACAACCTGTTCTACGATAACGTCAACCACATCATGCCAGTCGGCGGTGTGGGCACCTTCCAAGTTTCCTTCTTCACCGGCAATCACTTCAATACAGACGGGCAACAGGCGACGACGATAGCACTTGACCTGGGCCTCGGGGCCGTCGGCGAGAACTTCGTAGTCGGCAACTACCTGGGAGGCAACTACGACACGATGTACATCGCGAATACAGTCAACCCTGGAAACTGGAATGGCAACTTTGCGGAGGACACGGGCGGCTCAGTAGCCGTTACGCTCGCTGTCACGCACGCGCCGCCAGTATAGACCGGCATAGGAGGCGAACATGCCAGCGACAGATGTCAAGTATCCGCTTCCATTGACAAGACTCAACCCGGTCTACCCAGCGCAACTCGGGGTTCCAGGTGCTTGGACTGAGACCGGCCTGCGCATGCACAGCACCGGGGCGGTATTCTACGTTGACCTGAACCACGTCGACACGAACGACCAGCGGGACGGCACGGATTCCACCGCCCCGCTGGAGACCGTCGCCATGGCGCTGACGAAATGCCAGGCATACAGGGGCGACGTGATCGCAATCATGGCGAACGATGCCTGGCAATACGGCGGGACGAGCGACTATAATACCGTCATCTCCGAGAGCGTCACTGTAACCGTGCCAGGGATACGCATCGTCGGCGTGTCGCAGTCCAGTACGCTCGGCGTATACTGGCGACCGGCGGCCTCGGCGGGAACGTGCATTACCGTTGAGGCGATAGATGTATGCATTGAGGGCATCGCCTTCTTGGGCTGGGGCGCGGCGACGGGTATTCACGCCGTGTGGACCACCCATGGCGAAGGCGACAACCTGACCGTCCGTCACTGCTTTTTCGATGAGAACCTGACCCATGGCATCACGATGGACGAGTCGTGGTACTGTGACATTCATCACAACGAGTTCGACCATCCAGACTATGGCATCTATACCAACCCGGCTACGATGACGCCGCCTGCCTACGGTCAAATCCACCACAACTTCTTCAGTACCTGCACCGTATCCGCCATCAGCTTGGAGGATGCCGACCGGATGCACATCTATGAGAACAGCATCTACGACTTCGACGCGGCGTCAGGAAATGCCGGGACTGTCGCCAACTGCATGATCGACCTGAATACTGGCAGCCGCAACCAGGTGCATCGCAATACGCTCGCTTGCGTCCTCCCAGCAGGGGTGGCGTGGGATTATGATGCCTGCAATACGGCCGGGGCAGGAGACGCGTGGATACAGAATTTTACGCGGAATGGGCAAACGATTACTAATCCGACTTGATCTATGAGGTGACGATGGCCAAAGATAGGAGACCGACGTCCGAAGAGCGCCAAGCGCGCCGGGCAGAGAAATTGAAGGCGCAGGCCTGCCTGCGCAGGCAGGCAGAGAAGGCGGAGAAGGCCAGGCGCAAGAAGAGCAAAAAATGAGCTGCCAATCGTCCTATACTAACGCCGAGGAGATAGCGAGCTTCTTCTGCCGCGGCGAGGGCTACGACGCCGATTCCGAACCTTCGCTGGAGGCGATCGAACGCTATATCCAGAAAGGCGCGGCCGTCATCAATACCTCGCTGAGGGCTACGGCGCAGTGTGACTGCACGTTTACGAGTGACGCCGCGATGTTTCTGGAGGAATTGAATATCATCGCGGCCGCGCTGCTCATCTTTTGCCCCGACTGCTCGCGGAAGTTGACGGACGACCAGAAGGAATTTTACAACGGCTGGCTGAGCGAGCAGTTGGCACTCCTGCGCACCGGGGAGATAGACCTGTGCGCCGGGGCGACGGGCATTCACTACCCGGCGGTGGGATGGGCCGAGCAATCAGTTACAGAATTCAGCGCGGCGCGTCTGATCCTGGACGCGGAGGCGCGCCTGTCTGCTGATTAGGCAGGCTCTGGATAGTCCTATCCGGCGGGCGGCTGGCGAGCCCTCCGTCACCGCTCGCCGGTAGGTTAAAATAGAGAGAGGGAGCAATGGGCAAGAAAGACGAGTTGACGGTTGCCGTGGACGTTCAGGGACTCGATGAATTCTTGGACGCAATGAAGCAGATGGATGCAGCGGTTAGCAGATTGTGCGATAGACTCGAGCGAATGAATGTGATTAGCCGCGCGCTGCGCAAGACGTTTCACATCACGAATAACTACCACATAACCTGCTCCGGCGATCACGACGAGGAAGGCTAATGCCGACCGTAGCATATCGAGCAGTGCGCTCTAGGCGCAAGTTCGTCAAGTCGCCGGAGATCAAGGCATATCTAGGCGTGCACATGGACGCCGTAGTCAAGCGGCACTTCCTGACACGGTTCCGGCGCGTCGTGGAAAACTGGAAGCACAAGCCGCAGTTCCGAGCACGGAAGTTCATTACAACGGACTATCTAAAGGTGAACGTGTTTCCGGCGGGGCCGAACAAGCAGATTTACAAATGGGTGACGGACGGAACGAAAGGCGGCTACAAGATACCGAAAGCGGGGCCGGGCTACCTGGCCTTCGTATGGGGAGGGCCAGGATCATATAAGCCGAAGACGAAGCCCGTGGGGCAATACGGCGGCATGGGCGTAGCGACGGGGACATTGAGACGCGGCGTGATGCAGGTGACGCATCCTGGCATTACAGCCCGCGAATTCGAACGCTCTATCAAAGAAGACGAGGAAGCCTGGTATAGCAGGACGATGGAATTGGCCTGGCGCCGGGCGATCAGGAGCGTGTAATGGGCTGATGTCCAAGCACAGGGTCCGGGAGATCCAGATTACGGCGACAGCGGCCGAAGCCGCTCTTCACACGGATAGAATATACCGGGCCGCTGCCCTCGCCGCCCTTCGTCGGTAAAGTTTCGACGAGGAGGTACGCGTGGACAGCGAAACGGACCGTGTTGCGGGTAGACAGACGTGACATGCCCGGCCTGAGCGCGGACGGCGGGCGGCAGAACTTCAGGAAGGCGGGATGACATGAGATATAAACTGAGACAGATTAGGCCGCCGGCGCGAGAAGCGGCCCCAAAATCAAAGAAACGGAAGCCACGGAAGAAAAAGAGGCAGGAGGTGCAGTATGGCAACTAGCGGAAACGTATATGGGCTGGTAGACAGCACGGTATATCTCAAAAAGCACAACACCCTGACGCCCTTCGTGTGGGGCGGGCGCTGCATGCGGCTGGAGGAAGGGACGGAAAACCTCGGCGGCCTCGCGGTCACGACGCGGCAGAACCCGCGCGGGGGCATCGAGCGTGACGGCGTGCGGATGGAAGCGCCGGGCGACACGACCACCACCCTGGCGATGAAGCGCATCCAGCGCGACACGATGAAGACCGAACTGCGGCGCTGCCTGTACGACATCGACCAACGCCTCCATTGCTCTGGCATAGATCGCGATTCGCCATTCAAGTGGGAGGAGATCACGCGCCA
>CBDVCL010000311.1:0-3644 GCA_965372475.1 uncultured bacterium
CCTGCGCGGCCAAGAAGTAGGGGCACCGCTTGCTGTGCCCTTGCACCGCCGTAGTCTCAGCGTGGAGCGCACCTTTGGACGGGACATCGTTGATGGTGAAGAGGCGCGGGAAAGATTGCTGGACATTACGGACGAGGCCTGCCGGCGCCTGCGGGAAAAGGAGCTCTTCGCCTCGGTCGTGACCCTGAAACTGCGCTACGCTGATTTCGTCACCATTGACCGTGCACGTTCGCTGTCCGCTGCCACCGACCGCAACGGCCCCCTGCGCGCGGCGGCGGCAGGCCTTTTCACGGCTTCCTGGAAGCGCCGCCTGGGGGTGCGGCTCCTGGGCGTGAAGCTGTCGGGCCTGGTTGCGGGCGCGAGACAGTTATCGCTTTTTGACGAAGAGGCCGCGAAGAAGGAAGGGCGTGTTTTGCAGGCCCTGGATGGATTACAGAGGAAGCACGAGGGTGCGATTGCATTGGGCGCTGGCGCTTTGAGCGGGGCAGATAATCTGGACGGCTGAGCGCGGCCCCTTCGTCTGTCGCGAGCCGCGTGTCGCGCGTCACGAGTCACAATTTGGCACGCGACCCGAGACCCGAGACCCGAGACCCGGGACACGCGACGGATTCTCTTATGTCCCCCTTCATCCACCTGGAAACATATAGTAATCATTCTTTTCTCAGAGGCGCGGCCCATCCGCACGAACTCGCCGCGCGCGCCGCCGAGCTGGGCTATGCCGCCCTGACCCTGTCGGACCTCAATAATCTTTCCGGCGCCGTGCCCTTTTACCGCGAGTGCCGCGCGCGGGGAGTGAAGCCGATAATAGGCGCCGCCATCGATGAGCCCGGCCGCCCCGAACGCAGGGCGATCGTGTTGGCGGAAAATCTCGATGGGTACCGGGAACTGTGCCGCTTGGTGACTGCCCGGTTATTAGGACAGGAGTGGCCGAATGGGGAAGCGGGAAGTGGGAAGCGGGAAGTGGGAGATGGGAAGCGGGAATCCAGAAGCGGGAAGCGGGAAGTCGGAAAGTCGGCGAACGACCAGCCTTCGCTCCAGAGGAGCTACGGCTTGGCAGGCAAGCGACGAGCGACTAGCGACGACTTCTCACTGGCCAAGGCACTCACCAACGCTAAGAACGTAACCGTACTAATCGCCGACGCCGAGCTGCTGCAAGAACTGCGAGAAGTACTACCCGCGGAGAAGCTCTTCGCGCGCTTGCTGTTGGACGGGAGGCCGGGGAGTTATGGCTGTTGCCAGCGGCTCGTGGAGTTGGCGCGGCAGCTGGGCCTGGGGGTGGTGGCTGCGAACGCCGTGCACTTCATACGGCGCGACGGCTTCAAGCGCCACCTGTTGTTGCGGGCGATAGACGAGCGCACTACCGTCTTTTCGGCGCGCCGTGCCACAGGGGTGAACGCCAATCATTACCTGCGTCCGCGCGAGCTGATGGCCTCGCTCTTTGCCGAGATACCCGCGGCACTGGAGAACAGCGCGCGTATCGCGGCGCGCTGTGAACTGGAACTCCCCCTGGGTGAGTACAAGTTCCCGCATTTCAAGTTGCCGCGCAAGTGGGGCGGCACGGCACACGCATACTTGGAACGGTTATGCCTGGGGGCGTTACATCGGCGTTACCCAGGCCGTGAGAATTCCGTAGGGGCGTATTGCAATACGCCCCTACAACGTTTGTGCTACGAGTTGTCCGTCATAAAACAGATGAACTTCAGCGAATACTTCCTCGTGGTGCGTGATATCGCGCGGCGGGCGCGGCGCATGGATGTACCTTCTATCGGGCGCGGCTCGGCGGCGAACAGCATCGTCTCCTACCTGCTTGGCTTGACGCACGTTGACCCGTTACGTTACGGCCTTCCCTTCGAGCGTTTCCTTAATCCCTCGCGCATCACGCCGCCCGACGTGGACCTGGATTTCTCCTGGCGCGAACGCGACCGCGTGCTGGACTACGTTTATACGCGCTACGGACGGAAGCGGGTGGCGATGATCGCCACGATCATCCGCTTCAGGGGCAGTTCGGCCTTTGCCGACGCGGCCAAGGCGCTGGGCCTCTCCGAGGAAGAGGCGCGGCGCGTGAGCAGGCGGTTGCCCTGGGGCGGCGTCGAGAAACTGGCGGAGGTTGAGGAGAAGTACCCGGAATGCCGTGGCCTTGACCTGGACGGCTACCCGGACGTGGTAAGCGCCGCGATGGGCATCTCGGACTACCCGCGCCATTTTTCCGTGCATCCCGGGGGCATCGTCATCGCGCCCGAGGACATGCGTGACCATATCTCGCTGACCAGGGCGAAAAACGGCCTGGTCGTGACCACGGCGGACATGTTCGCCGTGGATGACCTGGGCCTGGTGAAGATAGACCTACTCTCCCAGCGTTCGCTGGGGGTGCTGAGGGATACGGTGCGCATGGTAGGGAGGAGGACGGGAAAACGGCCCTTGCCGGGGGTGGAGGAGGTATTTCGCGACGAGGGCACGCGCCGCCTTATTCGTCGCGGCGACACGATGGGTTGTTTCTACATAGAATCGCCCGCGATGCGCTCGCTCTTAAAGAAACTGCGCGTGGACAATTACGAGGCGCTGGTGGCGGCCAGTTCGGTAATCCGCCCCGGTGTATCCGAGAGCGGCATGATGCGCCAGTACGTAGAAAGGCACCTCTACCCGGAGAAACGGGCGGAGGCGCCGCCCGTGATGCTTCGCCTTCTGCCGGAGACATACGGGGTGATGGTCTACCAGGAGGACGTGTTGCGCTTGGCGCATGAACTGGCGGGACTGTCCCTGAGCGAGGCCGATGTGCTGAGGCGGGCGATGAGCGGCAAAAGCCGCTCGCAGGAAGCGATGACCAGGCTGGAGGAGGAATTCCTGCGCGGTTGCCGCCGCAAGGGCGTCAACGCGGGCATGGCGCGCGACGTTTGGCGGCAGATGGAGAGCTTTGCGGGATACGCCTTCTGCAAGGCGCACAGCGCCTCCTATGCCGTGCTCTCCTTCCAGTTGGCTTATCTCAAGCTATACTACCCATCGGAGTTCATGGCCGCGGTGCTGGCGAACGGGGGCGGTTTCTACTGGCAGGGAGCCTACGTGGAGGAGGCGCGGCGCCTAGGCCTGCGCATCCTGCCGCCCGACGTCAACCGCGGGGGCGTAGAATGGGGAAGCGAGGGGCAGACGATTCGTGTCGGCCTCTTGAACATCAAGGGAATGTCAGAGAAAACAGTGGCGCGCATTAACGCGGAGCGAAAACGAGGCGGTGCCTTCCTTTCCCTGCATGATTTTTTGCGGCGTACGGGCGCGGGGTTCAGCGAGGCGGCGTCGTTGATAAAGGTGGGCGCGTTCTCCTCCTTGCCGTTCGTGCGACCGGAACTTCTCTGGCAGTTGGAATTGTTGCGGGGACGGAAAACTGAGAACCGAGAACCGAGAACCGAGAACCTGCCAATAGACGAACCCAACCTACTACCCCGCGAGATGATCCCCCGCTTGCCGGACTATAGTTTCCGTGAGAAGTGCCGCATGGAGATGGAGTTATTGGGGTATCCGCTGGGGGGTCATCCCTTGGATTTAATTGAGTCGCGTGTCCAAATGCAAGAAGGTGAAAGCTTGGAAGTGACACGAGACGCGGGACGCGAGACCCGAGACCCCATCGCCCCCGAAGTAGATTCTTCAAAGCTAAG
>CBDVCL010000312.1:0-3632 GCA_965372475.1 uncultured bacterium
ACCACTTCTTCAACGGCATAACAGAGGGACAATGAAGAAGATCTACCGCAGAGATTTCCTCAAGGCAGCCACGGCGGCTACGGCCCCGCTGCTGTTCCCCCCCGGCCTGCAGGAGCTTTGGGCCGGCGGCAAGAAACCCAACGTCCTTTTCATTGCCGTGGACGACCTTAAGCCCCTGCTCGGTTGCTACGGCAACCCCCACATCAAGAGCCCGAACATAGACCGCCTCGCGAGAAATGGCATGGTCTTCCTCAACACCTACTGCCAGCAGGCGGTATGCGCCCCGTCGCGCGCGTCCCTGATGAGTGGCCTGCGCCCCGACGCCAGCGGCGTACACGACCTTGATACCCCCCTGCGCACCGTTCAGCCTGACGTAGTGACCCTGCCCCAGCACTTCAAGAGCAACGCCTACACCTCCCTATCGCTGGGCAAGATATACCACCATCCCCACAGGGACGACCCCCAGGGCTGGAGCGAGCGGGAATGGAATCCCGGCGGCAACTGGATGAGCTACGCCGCGCCGCAGACATTAGACTATATCGACAAGCTCACCGAAGAAGCGATCAAGAACGGCTGGGAACCCAAGTGGCAGGGAGAGAAAAAGAACGGCCCCGCCACGGAAATGGCCGATCTGCCGGACGAGGACTACCGCGACTTCAAAACGGCCTCGCAAGCGATCGAAACGATGCGACGCCTCAAGGGCACTCCCTTCTTCCTCGCCACCGGCTTCTACAAACCGCATCTCCCCTTCGCCGCCCCCAAGCGATACTGGGACCTTTACCTTCGGGGCAAGATCAAGCTGCCCGACTGGGTGACCAAGCCCGAGGGTGCCCCCGACATCGCCCTCCAGCCCTCGTGGGAGCTTAGGGCCTACTGTGACATCCCGCCGGAAGGTCCGATACCCGAAGAGAAAGGCAAGGAGCTGATCCACGGATATTACGCCTGCGTCTCCTTCATCGACGCGCAGGTGGGCAGGCTGCTCTCCGCTCTGGACGAGCTCGGCCTGGCGGATAATACCATCGTCATCCTCTGGGGCGACCACGGCTGGCACCTCGGCGATCACGGCATCTGGTGCAAGCACACCAACTATGAGCAGGCCACCCGCTCGCCGATGATAATCTCCTACCCGGGGATGAAGAGCAAGGGAACGAAAACCAAAGCGATGAGCGAGTTCGTGGACATCTACCCCACGCTGTGCGAGCTGGCGGGCCTGCCTCTCCCCTCCCACCTGGAAGGGACGAGCCTGGTACCGGTGCTGGAGGATCCCGCCAGGGAATGGAAGAAGGCGGCCTTCAGCCAGTACCCTCGCTGGACTCCCGCCGATATGGGCTACTCCCTGCGCACGCAACGCTACCGCTACACCGAGTGGATCAACAAGAAGGACGGCTCGGTGACCTACCGCGAGCTCTACGACTACGAGGCCGACCCCGCAGAGACGGTAAACCTGGCGGCCAAGCCGGGACATGAAGGGTTGCTGCAAGAGTTGGCTAGACTGATGAAGGAAGGTTGGAGAGGAGCGTTACCTGACGGCAGTCGCTAGTCGCTTGTCTCTCGTTGCTCGTATCCGGTATCTCGGTGCTTGAAACGACGGCTTTCTTGAAGGATAATAGGCGACGCGCGAGAGACACGAGATACGCGATACTAGATAAGCAGAGCTTGTCGCTTCGCGATACGAGATACTAATCATCATGGCCTTAGCCAACGTAAAGATCATCGTAATTGGTGGATTGAATACCGACATCATCGGCCACGGCGTCAATGAACTCCTCGGCCCCGGTGAGCTGACCCTCTCCGGCGAATTGCGCATAGGACCGGGAGGAAAATCACGCAACATCGCCCAGATGATAGCGGCTTATCTCGGCAAGGGGAGCGCGGCGATGATAGGCCGCACCTGCCGCGACCCTTACAACCTTTGGCAGGCGCCGCTACGGGCGCTGGAAGACGCGGGCGTCAACACCGACTATGTCAAGGTGCTGAATTACAGGAAGGAGAAGAAGTTCCCGGGCGTGGCGCTGATACCGGTGGATAAGAATGGCCGCAACCAGGTATATGTCCTGCCGGGCGTCAACGCCGACTTCTCCACCGCCGATCTGGACGAGGCGGCAGGGCTCTTCGAGAGCGTGGGCAAGAACAAGGGTGTCCTCGCCCTCTCGCTGGAATTACCCCTGGCCACGGCCGTCCACGCCTTCAAGAAAGCCGCCGCGAACGGCATCAAGATAGTGCTCGACCCAGGCGGCATAGACAAGGACACGGACTATGGCGAACTGCTGGCAGAGGGAGTATTCCTGCTCAAGCCCAACGAGCACGAGGCGCATATCCTCAGCGGCGTAGAGGTCAACGATATGTCCTCGGCGGCGAAAGCGGCATCCAAGCTCTCCTCGCTGGGGATAGAGAACATGATCATTACCCACGGCGCCAGAGGCGCCTATCTCTTCGGTAACGACACCGAGAAACACATTCCTATTCCCCGGGTAACGCAGTCCGACACGAAGGACGAAACAGGTTGCGGCGACCAGGTCACCGCCGTGCTCGCGGCAGAGCTGGCCTCAGGCGGAGAGCTGGAAACTGCCGCCGCAACGGCGGTTAGGGCGGGAACGCTTCAGTTCTACCGCTCGGGAATTGAGCCCGTATCCAGGAAGGACCTATCTTAATCGGCGTAATCGGCGGGAGCCCGAAAGGGCGCATCTGCGTAATCCGCGTTTCTAGTCGCAATCCAGAACTCATAACTCATAATTCAGAATTCTTCCCTCCCTCCCTTGCCAAATCGTATTTATGTGGTATAGTCTAGACATACCGAATAGGACACATTTCAGCGAGGAGGATAACCATGAAGAAACTGAATCTTGCGGCGGTATGCCTTGTAGGCCTGGCACTGGTATTCACTGGATGCATAAAGCAAGCGGGCCGCGATAACCCAGTGGATCCCTCCAGCCCTGGTTACAGCCCTCCTGAAGACCAAACCGCGCTCGGCACCATCATCTGTTACGTCTACACCGACCAGGAGCCCACGCATCCCGTCTCCGGCGCGACCGTCTATGCCATCAACATGGACACCGACGCTACCGTAGCCAGCGCCACCAGCGATGCCTTCGGGCGGGTAGAGCTGAAAGACATACCTGCCAGCCCACCCAATTACATCATCAGCTGCCCTGATTATGACGATGGCGGCACCTTCTTCGAGAACACATACCCGAGTGATGGACCTCCTTCCATATGCACCTACTGGATAGGCCTGGGAGGCAAGGGCCTCACGGTTCCCGCGAACGGCAGCGTGGGAGGCACGGAACTGTTCTTCCACCTTTACTGCATGGGCTGCACGCCCTGATTAACCTGGGATCAAATACAGAAAGCCCCGCTCACTCGAGCGGGGCTTCTTGTTTTCTATCTAGCGACTAGCTGTTGAATATCAGGACATCTAGCAACTAGCAACTAGCAACGAGCAACAGCTCACCTCTTAGCATACCTCTCAATATCCTTCGCCTCCCGCAGGCCCAGCATGCCGCCGAACCAGCGGCCCTGCAGTTCCTTGGGGCGGCCGATGCAGCGCCAGCATACTCTATATCCCCGCTCCTTGCCTTCCGTGATGGTATCGAAGGGCTTCCTGTGCTTATCGCTCATCGCCTTCTGTGACG
>CBDVCL010000313.1:0-3616 GCA_965372475.1 uncultured bacterium
CGCATTTCCGGGGGAAGATCAAGTTGGCGGTGCTGGTCGGTGACATCTCCACCAACCGTGACGCGGAGAGGATAAAGCTGGCTGCGGCCGGCATCCAGGTGGAACAGATCGTCACCGAGGAATATGGCAGCACCTGCCGGCTGGAAGGGCGAATGATCGCCGAAGCATTGCCTCGCCTCGACCTGCCGGAGACGCAGATCCTCTTCATAGAGAACGTCGGCAACCTGGTCTGCCCTTCAGGCCAGTATCTGGGAGAGGACAGGCGTGCGGTGCTGCTTTCCGTCCCGGAAGGCGATGATAAGGTGAAGAAGTACCCGTTGATGTTCCGTGACGCCGATATGTTACTCATCAGCAAGATGGACCTTGCCGGGGTTTGTGATTTCGACCCGGGCAAGGTAGAGAAAGAGGCGAAAGAGATAAAGGGCGACGTCCGGGTCTTGCGGCTCTCTGCCAAGACCGGCGAGGGCCTGGACGATTGGTTTGCGTGGGTTGAATCATTGCTCTAGGGTTTTCTTTTGCGAGCGACGAGCGACGAATAACGAGCGACGAATAACGAGCGACGAGAAAATGTGCCTTGGAATCCCCGTTAAAGTCATCAAGAAGAAGGGCCTCGCGGCGGAAGTGGAGATAGAAGGCGTCAAGCGCCAGGCCAACCTTACCCTCCGTCCTGAGGCGAAGGTCGGCGACTACGTGTTGCTGCACGCCGGCTTTGCCATAGAGATCCTTGACACGCGGGAAGCGCAAGAACGCCTCAAGCTCCTCCACGAAATGGCGGATGGAAAAGCTTGAGTTCCGTGGCTTCAGGAGTTGAGCTTCGGGAAGACCAATTAGCGCCCGGCGCTTAGCGCCGGGCGCTCGTGTGGAAAAGGTGGGGAAAATCTGTGAAAAAGCAGTCTATGACTGGGAAGCAGACCATTGCGCGGCGGTATGACATCTCTGGAATAGTGCAGGGAGTGGGTTTCCGGCCGTTCATCCACCGTCTTGCGATACGGCAGCATATCAATGGGTCCGTCTATAACACCACCGAAGGAGTAGTCATCCTGGGAGAAGCGAGCAGGACGGAACTGGACAGGTTCAAGAAGGCCATTCGTTTGCAGGCGCCTCCCCTTGCCGTGATAGAGAAGATCAGTGAGAGAGCGGCGCGGAAAAACGGCTGCCGCGGCTTCACCATCCGCAAGAGCGCCAGGACGAAAGAGGAGTTCTCGCTCGTCTCTCCTGATATCGCCACCTGCCCAGACTGCTTGCGCGAACTGCACGATGAGAAGGACCGTCGCTACCATTACCCTTTCATCAATTGCACTAACTGCGGCCCGCGTTTCACCATCGTCAAGGACATCCCCGACGACCGCGTAAACACTACCATGGCAGGCTTCGAGATGTGCCCTGAGTGCCGGCACGAGTACGAGGAACTAGCTGACCGTAGGTACCACGCCCAACCGGACGCTTGTGCTCACTGTGGTCCCGCCGTGATGTTGGTGAAGGCGGCGCAACCCGGGCGAAAGCCGCGTGAAGTGGTGATGGGCGAGGAAGCGGTGAAGGATGCTGTGATGCTGATGAAGAAGGGGAACGTGGTCGCGGTCAAGGGCCTGGGTGGTTACCACCTGGCATGCGACGCGGGAAGCGATGCCGCCGTACTCAAATTAAAAAAACGTAAGGGGCGCGAGGACAAGCCGCTCGCATTGATGTGCCGTTCGCTCGCGGATGCGCAGGCCCTGGCGCGAGCGGGCAAGGCGGAACGTGAACTCTTACTCTCCTCTCGCCGCCCAATTGTGCTGTTGCGGAAGCACCAGCGACCAGCGACCAGCGACAGCCTGCCCGCCATAGCTCTGAAAGAGCGACGGAGGGAGCGACCGCGCATTTCTGCGCACGTTGCCCCCGCCAACAACTACCTCGGCATAATGCTCCCCTACACCCCACTGCACGAGCTATTACTGCTGTACGCGAGTGAGACGGGCATTCCCGCCCTGGTCATGACCAGCGGCAACGCCAGTGATGAACCGCTGACCAAGGATGACAACAGGATCCGTGACCAGCTGGGCCACATTGCCGACGCGTTCCTGATGCATAATCGGCCGATCCACTCCCGTTGCGATGATTCGGTGGTAAAGATAATAGGCGGCGGCACATCATTCATCCGTCGTGCGCGGGGATATGTGCCGGCGCCAATCCATATCAGTGTAGGGGCGCAGCATGCTGCGCCCGTACTGGCCGCTGGCGGCGAACTAAAAAACACCTTCTGCCTCTTGCGCGAAGACCACGCTTTCGTCGGCCCGCACATCGGCGACCTCAAGAACGCCGAGACGATGGATTATTACCGCGAGAGCCTCGAGCTGTTTCAGCGCACGTTCCGTGTCAAGCCGGAGGTCATCGCCTGCGACATGCATCCCGATTACCTGTCCACGCGATACGCCGAGGACGTGGCGTCATCGCAGCTATCCCGCCGTAGGGGCGTATTGCAATACGCCCCTACAAAAGAGATGGGGGATACTACGCCCTTGATAAGGGTCCAGCACCACCACGCGCATATAGCCTCTTGCCTCGCCGAGAACGGTATTGCGGGCCCAGCCATCGGCGTCGCGCTTGACGGCACCGGATATGGCACGGACGGCAACATCTGGGGCGGCGAGGTCCTGCTGGTCGACGGCGCACGGTTCGAGCGCCTCGCTCACTTCGATTACGTGCCACTTCCCGGAGGCGATGCCGCCGCGTTGGAGAACGGGCGGATGGCGGTGAGCTATCTGTACCACGCTTTTGGCGATAAGATGTATAAACTGCCGCTCAAGCTCTGGAAGTGGTTCCCCAAGAGCAAGGCGCGCCAGCTGGTGAAGATGATGCAGGGAAAGATAAACTCGCCCCTGACATCGAGTTGCGGCCGGCTCTTCGACGCCGTCGCCGCGCTCTTTGACTTGTGTCGCCGCAGTACCTACGACGGGCAGGCGGCAGTGGCGGTGGAGATGGCGGCGGAGCGGTGTCATGCCGGGACGGCTTCCGCGTATGAATATGCATTGCGGCGTAGCGATGTGACCGTTATCGATTTCCGCCCCACGGTTCGCGGCATGGTGAAGGACCTCATCTCCGGGAAGCGTGCGCACGAGGACATCCTGATGTCCTTCCACGCCACGGTGATCAAGGCTGTCGCCAGGGCCGCCGCGCGAGCGGCAAAGAGACATAGGATGAAGCGTGTCGCGCTCTCGGGCGGCGCCTTCCAGAACAAGCTGCTCGCCGAGGGTTTGGCCAAGGCGCTGGCTGGGAAAGGACTAGAGGTGCTGCAACACCGGCAGCTGCCGCCTAACGATGGAAGCATATCGCTCGGGCAGGCGGTGATTGCCAGGCTTAAGGTATAGGCAAGCACATTTTCAGACGAGCGACGAACGACGAGCGACTAGCGACGAGAAATGAAACACATCACCGAATACCGGGACAGCAAGCTGGTCCAGGCACTGGTCGAGAAGACGAAGGCGCTTGAGCCGCCCGAGTGCAACCTGATGGAGGTGTGCGGCACGCACACCATGGCCATCGCCCGGGCGGGCTTGCGTGACGCCCTGCCGCCGCAGATTCACCTGCTCTCGGGCCCCGGTTGCCCGGTATGCGTTACCTCCCAGAAGGAAATAGACTA
>CBDVCL010000314.1:0-3602 GCA_965372475.1 uncultured bacterium
ACGTGTTGTGGAGCCCCAGCCAAAGGCGTGGCTCCAGTTGCTTCGGCAGGCGAACACCCCGCCGAAGCAGTACCCGCCTTTGCTAAAGCTACGGCGTGGTGCCCGCTTCGCCTTCACCTCCTGGTTTACGCCCGATCCTCTGCGAAGGCGGGCAGTTTGCCTCCGCTAGCACAGACTAAAGACCGACGACCAAGGACTTACCGATGAATACTAACAGTCTGTGGTCTTTGGTCTTCGGTCTTTGGTCTGGCCCTGTCTACTTCCTCAATTTAAGCCGGTCAATCAGCTTCTTGTAGCGCCCCTCGTCCTTGCGGTTGATGTAATTCAACAACCGCCGCCTTGTTCCCACCAGCTTGAGCAAGCCGCGTCGCGAATGGTGGTCCTTGCGGTGCACCTTGAAATGCTCGGTGAGGTGGTTTATACGGGTCGTGAGAAGGGCCACCTGCACTTCCGGCGAGCCGGTATCCTTTTCATGTTGGGAGTAGTCCTTGATCACCTTCGTCTTCTGAGTCTTGGGTATTTTCATCTATCCTCTCCTTGGTTTAGTCTGACCTAAAGTCATCGCGCCGAGACCGCCAAGAATCTTTTCCTACCCTCGGCGCTCTCAGCGATATCTCCGCGTTCTCCGCAGGCTAATTCACGCCTATCACTATACTACCATCAAAGCTGAAAATCCACATCCAATTCATCAACCAGAGAATCTCACCACAGAGACACAGAGGACACGGAGGAACGAGCTTGGAGAAGAACAACAGTCTCCTTCTCTAATCGTCTCTGTGAACTCCGTGACTCTGTGGTCAAAAGACCTTAGGGACAACTCGCTGCCCTCAGTTCAACAACCTTCTGATCTTCACCACGTTCCCTTGCGCCATCTCGCCTACCGCCAGCAACTGTCCCTTTCTCGAGATGATCCGCACCAGGTCTTCTCCATCCCTGCCCTTGCCCCGGTAGTGCCCGGGCTCCAATTCCCGGCCTACGCGCGTCCTCTTTTCTCCCTCGGCACCCACCCGCACCGTCCCCAGGTGCGGCAGGGCGGCGGCACACGACAGGAGATGACGCCGCCAGCATGAAAGGCCCCTGTTCGCCTTGTCCACGCTAAAAGAGCCCACGCGCGCCCGCCGCAAATAAAACAGGCAAGCAGTGCCGCCCAGGGCGGCGCCGATATCCCTTATCAGCGAACGGACATAAGTGCCGGCTGAACACCGTACGCGGATGACGAAAACCGGGTGACGGTATTCCAGCAGGGAAAGCGAGCGTATATTCACGCGGCTCTTCGGCAGTCTCACCTTCTCGCCCTGCCTGAAGAGGAGATAACTGCGACGGCCTGCTATCTTCTTCGCCGACAGCGAGGGAGGCGTCTGTTTTCCTGGGCCGAGAAACCCGGCCAGGAGCCGCCTGAAATCCCGGCGGCTGCACGCGGCCATCGGCCGCCGGCATTCGAGGGAACCGCTGGCGTCAAGGCTGTCGCTCCCCAGGCCCAACACCCCGCCGGCCAGGTACTCCTTATCATCCTCCAGGTAAGGCCGCAGTTTCGTCGCCGCGCCGACAAGCACCTGCACCAGCCCGCTGGCCAGCGGATCCAGGGTGCCGGCGTGCCCCACCCTCAAGCCGGGGCACTTCTTTCTCAAGCGGCGAAGGATGTCGCCGGTATACTCACCGATTCTCTTGTCTACCAGTAGGAGACCCGATAGCATTTCTTGTCTCGCGTCACTTGTCACGCGTCGCGCGTCGCCTTTCTGACTCGTGACCCGTGACTCGAGACACGAGACCTTGCCAGGCGGGGGAAGGCCTTCTTCATCTGCGTTAACAACTGCCTGCGCGCAACGGCAATGCCGCCCCGCAGGGTGCAGCCGGCAGCGTACTTATGCCCGCCGCCGCCGAAAGAAGCGGCGAGGCGATCCACGCGCCAACCCGGTTTCGCGCGCAAGCTCACCCGCACTTCGCCTCCCCGTCTCTGCCGAAAGAGAACGGCCAGCTTGACCCCGGCCAAGGCCCTGAGATGCCCGAGGTAATCCTCGCTTTCCACATCACCTTCGCGAACGCCGCACGCCGCAAGGTCTCGCTGCCGCAGGAACGACCAGGCGACGCGGCCGCCGTACTCGAATTTCATACCGCTCAACACGCGACCGAGCAGCCTGTTCTCCCCGGCGCTGCGGCGCTGAAAAACCATGCCGGCCACCCTGGCCGGTGAAGCCCCGCCGGCCACCAGGCGCGCGGCCAACCGAAAAGCGCCCACCCCGGTACTCGCGTGATTGAAGGAACCAGTGTCCGTAAGCAAGCCTGTATAAAGGCATTCCGCCGCAATGGGCGGCAAGGGCAGGCCGCAGGCCCTGATCAACTCATCGACCAGCTCGGCGGCGCAACTTGCCTTCCTCTCCACCATGTTAAGCTCGCCGAAAAGGGAATTGCCCTGGTGGTGGTCGATATTGACCACGACTCCCGGCCTGGGTATACTCACCAGCCCCGCCACGCGGGACAGGTCGGCGCAGTCCAAGACGAAGGTGATGTCGGCCCTGCGCTTGAAGCATTTCAACGGCTTGCCCGCGCCGCGAAAAAGATAATCGTATCGGGCCGGGGCTCCTGTCGGCAGAAGATAGGCCACTCGTTTTCCGCCCCGCCGCAGGGCCGACCTCAAACCGAGCAGGGAACCAACAGCATCGCCGTCCGGGTTGCGGTGGGTGACTATCACTATCTGCTTGGCCCGCCTTACCAGGCCGGGTAACGCCCGAGGTATCCTCGGTTTTGCCTTTTCCTTTTTCTTTCCACTTGCCATATAAACAACCCCTGCTGTTTCTTTTTTCTTTGTACTTCATACTTCTGACTTCTTACTCCTCTTCCACGTCCGCCTGCTCTAACTCCTCGATTATCTTCAACACCTTGTCCGCCTTGGCCAGTGAAGCGTCGTGCCGGATCACCAGCCTGGGCACGTATTTCATCTCTATTTTTTCACTAAGCTCCCGCCGCAGAAAACCCGCAGCCTTGTCGAGCGCCTTCAGCGCCTCCTCTGTCTCCTTATCGTCTCCATAGGCGCTGACGTAGACGTCGGCCCTCCTCAAATCGGCGCTGGTGCTGACCCTGGTCACGCTGACCAGGGTCAGCCTAGGGTCCTTGAGCTCCAGTTGGATTATCTTGGCTATTTCTTCCTTGATAAGCTGGTTGACGCGGTCCATGCGGCGGGTAGTCATCTTGCTCTGCTTTCTCGGGTTGCAGGGCAGCAATGAGACAAGGTCCCAAGGGGATAAATGCAAGGTCATACGGCCGTATGGTCCCGGGACACATGCCGCGACCTTACAACTCTATAACCTTGCAACTTTGCGACTTTGCGACCTTGCTACCCCCGTTCCCTACAACACCTCCATCTCACAGCCAACGACCTCCATGTCTTCCTCGCACTCGATATAGCGAATCACGTCGGCCATTGTTCTCTCCGCCCCTTTCTTCCGGCTGTTGACATTGGCCAGCCCCAGCACGCTCCACTGCCAAAGGTCCTGTCCCTCTACCTCGGCCACGGCCAAGTTGTTTTTCCTGCGCAGCCTGTCGAGCAGGCTCCGTAACAGCGCCCGCTTCTCCTTCAGGCTGGCACATCCCGGCATATGCAACTC
>CBDVCL010000315.1:0-3589 GCA_965372475.1 uncultured bacterium
CGCCCTGGACCGAGGTAACCGAGAACATCGAGGTGCACGGGCGCATGCTCAGCCGTTACTTCCGTTTCGAAGGCCAACAGGACTTCCTTGGGAAACGCATGGCCACCACCATCACCAACTTCGCCAAGCTGGAATTCCTGGGCAGGGGAAAGGACGGCAAATCCTTCCAGGCGAAGGTCACGCTCGAAAACGGCAGGTCGATGGCCTTCGACGAGTTCGCACGCCTGAGCTGGCCGGACGGCGAAACGCACACCAACCTGCTCATCCCTCTCGATAACAACAAGGACAACCAGGGCCTGCTCAGCCTTGCCCTCGCAGGCGAGCAGGGAGAGGACGCCATTTACCTCTTTAACAACTTCATCGTCGTGCCCTTCAAGTACCTTAGCTCGCTTGAAGTGATCAAGCAAAGCGACGCGTTCAAGGACCGTAGAAACATCTGCACCATGGAGTTGACATTGAAAGGAAAACAGTCCGAAACGGAGACGGAGCGAAACGGAGAATCGGAGAGCGACGGGGGAAAGACAATCAAATTCAAGGCGCCGGGGTTGCCGCCGGGAGCTCCTCATTGATCGGTATTGGGTGATGAGTATTGGGTATTGGGTTCTGTTATCGTGGCGCACTCACTACTCACTACTCAATACTTGCGACGCATTACAGGAGCGGTTCGTGTCGCTTCGCGGTAAGCAGAGCTTGTCGCTTCGCGATACTCAATACTAGGCATAGCGTTGCCTCGCCAAGACGTAAACGCCGTAGGCGTACAAGACCCCGACCACCAACACCGAATTACCCGTCACCCCCGCCCAGCGAAAAGCGGCGGTGGCCACGGCCACGGCCAGGGCGGCGAGCAAGAACATCAGCAGTTTCAGCAGGAGTTGTCCCCTGATCGACCGCCGCATACGCGGCGAGAAGATCAGCCGCATCATGGGAAAGAGGATCAGCGGCAGTATCGCGGCGAGGGATAGGAGTATTAGGACTTCTTTCATCGCCGGTTTAGAACGTTTAGAAGGTTTGGAAAGTTATGAAAGTTTAGAAAGTTAAGTGCTCTCAACGTTCCAAACTTTCTAAACTTTTCAAACTTTCAAAACTATTACTCACATCCACAACAGTATGGTATGAACCAACAACCCGACCATCAGCACAAAAAGCACCACGCCCGCACACCTGATCCCCAACACTCGCATACTCAAGGCAAGGCGCTTCTTTTTCCTACCACGCGCCTTCTTCCCCGCGCGGCGCCAGAAGGCCAGGCGTACGCCGAAGTAGAAACCCGGCGCCATGATCATGAAGTAGTTGAGCGTAGCGAGGCGCGTATCAACGCTGTAACCCAGCCAGTAGGTGATGGAGAGAGTGCATAGTATCGCCAGGTAGGTGAAACACGTGAGGAATGTGAGTTCGTGCTTGGTCATTGGTTGTTCGCCCCTTATTGGAGGTCGGAAATCGGAGGTCGGAGGTCGGACGCTTCTGCTGCAAGCTTCCGACTTCTGACTTCCGACCTCTGACTTCCCTTTGCCTCTCTACTCATACGAATCCCTCAACGACACTACCCTCAACTTCCGCTTAAAGGCGGCAGGCGAGAGCTTCCCCTTCGCACGAAAAACCACCCGCTTCTTCACCCCCGGCACCATATGGAAACAGTTGTCGCTGAAGGTGCCCTGCATCTTCCCTTGCTCCAGGTTCACGAAAAAGGCAGGTGCGCTAACGCTGAGTCCGAGCTCGATGCCGCCCCGTTTGCCCGCCCCGACCTTCACGCTTAGCTGCGGCTCTGCCAGGTCCATGCGCTTGAAGGGGGCGAGGAAGTGGAAATTCTCGTGTTTCTCGCCGCCGCATTCCAGGCGCAGGCGAAGGAACACCGCCCCCTTGTAGCCAAGGTCCTCGCGTACCACGATATCGGAAACAATGTCCGTGGTACTGCTCGGCCGTGCCTTCTCGCCTCCCGCCAGCTTCTCCAGCTCCGCCCAGTCCACCTTCAAAACCGCCTTGCTGCCAAGGGCCGGCAGGGCCAGCTTTCTCTCAAGGCTGCCCAGCCTGCGCCCCGCCACGTCCCATACCTCCAGCGCCACCTTGCCCGACAACGCCCGGTCAATATCGCTCGTCGCCCACAATTCTACGCCCCGCTCGGTCTCCAGCGCCGTGGCCAAAAGCGGCGCGTAGAAACGTTTTGCCATGTAGTGCAGGAGTTTCCAGCGCCCGTCGTATTCCAGCGAAGCCCAAGAGGCGCCGGGCCAGATATCATTCAACTGCCAGTAAAGAGTACCCATACAGTGCGGCTTGATGCGCCGCCAGTGCTCGCAAGCAATACCCACGCCCCAGGCCTGCATCACCTGGCTGAGATAGACGAACTCGGGAAAACCCGTGGGCATGCGGAAGTAGTTGCTGATCATGCTGATGATCCGCTGGTTGCCCCGCCAACTGCGCTGGTGGTGCTCCATCACGGGAGACGTGACGTTCATATCCCCTTTCTCCGCCACCTGCTCCCAGGCGTGCATAGAGGCGAAGGACTGGTAGCCGAATTCCGAGGAGAAGCGCGGCATCTGCTTGAGGTAGTCCGCGAACTTGCCCTCGCCATGCCAGACGCCCCAGTAATGCACGTCACCATACCTCTGGTCATCCGAATTACCCCAGCGCCCGATGCCGTTACTGGGCGAACAGGGCCAATACTCACGCGAGCTATCCTCCGCCTTGACCACGGGATGGATGGTATCAATATAAAGCCGAACGTAGTCGCGCTTGGCCCGCTCGTGCATCATCTTCTCGCCCTTCCTGATGAACCACTCCATGCCGCCCTCGTTCTCGTTGTTGCCGCACCAGAGGGCGATAGAAGGGCGCGACTTCAACCGCCGCACCTGGTGTTTCACCTCGCGCCGCACGCTCTCCAGGAACGGGCCGTCGACGGGGTAGAGGGCACAGGCGAACATGAAGTCCTGCCAAACGAGCAAGCCCAGCTCATCGCACAAGTCGTAGAACTCATCGCTCTCGTAGATGCCGCCGCCCCAGACGCGCAGCATGTTCATGTTCGCGTGGCGCGCGGATTCCAGCAGGTCGCGGTAGCGGTCACGGGTCATGCGGTCGAAAAGATCGTCCGCGGGGATCCAGTTGGCTCCCCGGGCGAAGAGGGGGCGACCGTTAACCTCGAAGTAGAAGCTCTCTCCTCCGTCATCCTTGTCGCGCACCAGGCGCAGGGAGCGCAGGCCGATACGCTGTTCTATCTTCTGTGCCGCGATACTCACCTCGAGGCGATAGAGGTACTGCTCTCCCTGCCCCGCCGGCCACCAGAGACGGGGACGTTTCACTACGAGCAGGGCCCTGGCCCTGTTCTCGCCCGGCTTCAGGTGCACGGGTACCCTCTGTTCCTCGCCGTCCAGTTTGAATATCGCTTCCGCCCGCGCTACCTTGCCTGACGAGATATGCGCGGTGGCGCGCACTATCACCTTGCCCTTGGCGTGCTCTTGCTCGCAGGTGAGGTAGTCCAGGCGCACCCCGTCGTGCGACTCCAGGCGAATATCAGCGCACACTCCCGCGGTGACCAGCTTGGGGCCCCAATCCCAGCCGAAATGGCACGGGCACTTGCGCAGGAACTGGCGGTATGGCG
>CBDVCL010000316.1:0-3585 GCA_965372475.1 uncultured bacterium
TGGGCTGTTTTTATTTTGTATTTCTTGGTCATATTAACCTCCCCAGCGTGGGGGGGGGGGCGGCCCCGGCGGGCCGCCACTACAGCACTAACGTATACTCTCTTTCGTTGTGGGCGGGTATGATTATCGTCACTAACATGGGGGGTAATGGTATAAGGGTTCAAAGGGATAAGGAGTTAAGACATCATGGTCTTGCACCTTTGCCCCTTTACCCCTTTACCCCTTTACTCCTCCTCCGCCACAGAAGAACACCAACTACCACCAACAGAACCGGCAACACGAACAAGCTGTCCTCCGTACCGAACAACCCGATCTCGTACCTCACCAGCGAAAACGGGAAAAACCAGTAAGAGCCCCCCGAGTAGTGGTGCTGGAACAAGTCCAGGAAATAGTGGGTAGCAGTTCCCGCCGCAAGAGAGAGCACGCACCACTTGCGCTCGCCCGGCTTGAATGCCAGCGCGGCAAGACCTATCAGCACCAGCGTCCCCAGCGGCGTATGAAACGCTGCCAGGTGATGGGGGTGATAAGGGAAGATTAACAAAAGAGCGCGGGAGATGTCTGGCAGGACGGCGCCCATTAGAATGAGAGGCGCTTTGAGCCTTATCTTTGTGTTGACCAGATACGCTACTGTCAAGTGAGTGGCTAAGTCGGGCATTTTCTCGTGATGAGTGATGAGTATTGTGTATTGAGTTCGTCTCTAACCCAATACTCAATACCCAATACCATTCTCTCACCTCTCAACTAAGTATAACCCTCTAGAATCCACGCGATAGGAGAAAACCAAGTAGCCCGCAAGGAACAAAGCGCCGAGGACGGAGACGGCCACCTTTAGGGGGCGGCAGGAGTGGAAATCAGAACGCACCAGCATCAGGCCCCCGTCGCCGTGAAACTCCAGCTCCACGCTTATTCGCCCCCCCGCCTCTCGCCTCCCCGTATCCCCCTCTACGCGAAGCAGTTTCTTGGCGTCACGCACTACGAAGTAGTCCTGCCCGACTTCCACCAGGGGAACAGCGGTAAGAGACAGGCGTTTCCCCGCGTGCGCCGGCGGGTCCCTGAGGAACGCCTGGTAGTGCGTGCCGGCGAAGGGGAGTGTCCTGCCGGCGTAGACGGTCAGCGCGATTATCGTGCCGGTTAGTAGAAGTATGGCTGCCGCACGGTAGATTTGTTTTTTGGGTTTGCCTCGCGTTCTGCGTCTCATTTGTTGTCGCTAGTCGCTGGTTGCTGGCCGTTGGTCGCCCCGTCGCCGTTTCGCCGTTTCGCCGGTTCCAACTTTCGTCGCCACTACGATAACGCCTCCCCCCAAGCCCGGCAGGACACGCCGCCCCAGTGCGTCGCAGGCGCGCAGGGCAAGCATCATCAGGCGGCGGCCAAAGAGGGAGCACATCAGGTTTTCCAGGACTTTGGGCAGGCGCAGGTAATTATGACAGCGCACCGTCTTCACCCGCATACCGGCCGCGGTCAGCATGTCTTTCAAGCGCGCCGGATAGAAATGAAAGAGGTGTTCCTCATCATCGGCCTTAAGCCAGCCGAAGAGCAAACGGTAATAGGCGTGCGCGTTGTGGAATGTTAGGACGAACGTACCGCCCCGGGCAAGCGCTCGTTTTGCCTCCAGGAGAACGAGCGCCGGGTCAAAACAATGGTCCAGCGTCTCCTTGACGAGAATAGCCTTGAACGCTCCGTCTTTGAAAGGCAATTCCTCGTTCCTGCCACGCACAAAGGACGGCAGGACGGACGCCTCCGCCTTGGCTATCATGTTCGGGGACGGTTCCAGGGCGAAGTAGGAAAGGCCCGTGCCCTCCAGCAAACGCCGGAACTTCCCGGTCCCCGCTCCCGCGTCCAGCAGTCGCCCCTTGATGCCGCGCAGGGCGCGCGCCGCCTCCTGCTCGAGCAGGTCCCAGCGCAGAAGATCGAGCTTCCCCGCCACGCGGCTGAGGAAATACGAGTCGTCGTATTGTGATTGGGTCTCTCGCCAAAGAGCTTCCTTGGCGTTTCGGGGGGACTTGGATATCATCGGCTTTGCCGCCCTCGGCGCTTATTCTTTGTCGCTCGTCGCTTGTCGCTAGTCGCTCGTTTGCTTCCAGGCTTGCGCCGTTTGACTCTGGACTCTGGACTTTGGACTTTGGACTTGGCGCGCGTGATTATCCGTTTCGCGCTTGTAAACACGCGCGCTACAGTGATCTTCCGCATACAATCGTGATGCCCAAGGGGACAAAGGTCCGCCTGGCAGGGCGCGCAGGGGACCTTGTGGCTGATCACCTCGACCTGTTCCCCGGGCGGCGCCCAGATCTCCGGCTCGTTGGCGCCGCTGAATATAGACAGCAGTGGCTTGCCCGTGGCCGCGGCCAGGTGAGCAGGACCGCTGTCATTGGCTATCACCAGGCGGCAACGGGCCATGACGCTGGCCATCTGCCGCAAGCCAATCTTGCCGGCAAGATCGATCGGCTTCCTCTTGCCCTTGACTGCCGCCGCGATGGATTCTACCTTGTCCTTATCGTCCACCCCTCCGAAGAGCACCAGGCGCACGCCAGGCAAGCGGGCCAGGCCCGCGGCGAGGCGGCAGAAACCTGAAAGAGGCCATTCCTTCGCCGCGCAGCCGGCGCCCGGATGTATCCCCACCAGCTTCTCGCCTCGGCGCAAGCGGCAGTCCTCCAGGAACATCTCCGTTATCCTGTCGTTCTCCATGCTGGTGTAGATCTCGGGGCGCCCTCCCACGCAGCGAACACCCAGCGCCTCGAGCGGCCCGAGGGAGCGCGCCACCTGGTGCAGGCCCGGGGGCGGTGGCTTGATACGGTGGGTGATGGCAAAGCCGGCGCCCATAAGGTCGTGGCCTATCTTGAAACGGGCCCTGACAAAGGAAAGCAGAAGGCTGTCCAGGTAGCTGGTATCGCGCGGGTTGACGGCGAGGTGATAGTAGTCAGCTCGAAAGAACACCGCAGCACGCAGGCAGTCGCGCAAGTGGCGCCTGCCGGAAAGACCCCGCCTTAACCAGCTGGCGTCAAAGAGTATCACCTCGTCCACGTAAGGCGAACGGTCGAGCAGCTCGTTGTTGGCGGAGGCGACCACCACGGTGAGCCGGCATCCTTTGAAACGCCTCTTGAGAGCCTTGAACAAGGGGGTAGCGAGAAGCACGTCCCCCATGCCGTCCAGCTTGAAGACAATAACGCTGCGGACAGGCTCGTAAAACAGCCTCTGCTTGCGATAGAAGAACCAGTAGTAGAGACGGTGGAGTAGTTGTAAAGGGAGAAAGAACAGCAGATAGATTACGACCTTTAGTGCCTTCAAGTCGCTGGCTCCCCTATGATGGTTGTATAGTTATACAGTTATATAATTGTATAGTCTTATGGTTATACAGTCATATGGTTGTAAGGCCGTATGGCAACCTTGTGACCATACAACGCCATCACTTCCCTGGTAACGATTCTAGCAACGATAGCTGTCCCGCATCAAGGATTTTCCACGAAAGAAAGAGGTAGAGGCCCGCGGACGCCAGCACGCTCCAGACTAATCCGGAAGATGCCAACCACGCTCCGTGCACGGCGCAGAGGGCGATCGAAGCCGTCCCCTTCACCAGCCAAGCCGCAAACC
>CBDVCL010000317.1:0-3582 GCA_965372475.1 uncultured bacterium
AAGGAGGAACGATGAAAATAACAGGCACCTTCCTGGACGAGGTCAGCCACGACATCCCCCACCAGAACTGGGGCAGGGCGGAATGGGAGCGGGACTTCGCCGCGATGAAATCCATCGGCATCGATACGGTCATCCTCATCCGTTGCGGCTACAGGAAATGGATGACTTATCCTTCCAAGGTGCTGGAGAAGGAGATGGGGTGTTTCAGGCCGCCGCTGGACCTGGTGGGGCTTTTCCTCGAGCTGGCTGAGAAGCACGGCATTTGCTTCTACTTCGGCACCTACGATTCGGGCGAGTTCTGGCACGCGGGTGAGTATGAGAAGGAAGCGGTGCTGAGCAGGAAGGTGACAGAGGAGGTGTGGAAGGAGTACGGTAAGAGCCCCGCTTTCAAGGGATGGTACCTGTCCCTCGAAGTGAGCCGCAGGGCGCTTAGCATAATAGACATCTACAGCGGGCTAGGGAAGCACGTCAAGGAGCTCTCGGGCGGCCTGCCCGTGCTCATCTCCCCTTATATCGCTGGGGTCAAGGCGGTCTCCGCTTTCTCTTCGGAGCTGAAAAGCAACGCGGGCCTGAGCGTGGAACAACACGAGAAGGAATGGAACGAGATAATGGGCGGCGTCAAGGGCGCCGTGGATATCGTCGCCTTCCAGGACGGGCACGTGGAGTTTGAAGAGCTGTCTGATTATCTCGCCGTAAACAAGGCGTTGGCGGGAAAGCATGGTTTGAAATGCTGGACGAACGTGGAGAGTTTCGACCGCGATATGCCCATCAAGTTCCTGCCCATCAAGTGGGAGAAGATGCTGCTGAAGATGCAGGCGGCAAAGCAGGCGGGGATAGAGAAGGCGATCACCTTCGAGTTCTCGCACTTCATGAGCCCTCATTCCTGCTATCCCCAGGCGAAGGGGTTGTTTGATCGCTACTGTGAGCACTATCGGTTGGCAAGCGCGGATGCGGGGAAGTGAGGAAGTGGCACGACGCTAAGCCGCGGGTATGCCGCATCCCGCCTCGCACTTCCCGCCTCCCCTATTCGATAGCAGACAGGGTCGCGACTTTGAGCTTAATGAAGTCGCGATTGGTGACCCATAGCAACTTCGATATCCGCCGTATCTTCTCAAGCTCGTTGTTCGCCAGCTCGCCGTCCGCGGCGGCGACGCGAAAGAGCTTGCCCAGCAGTTCCAGGCGCTCTTTGTAGGGCAGTCGGGCGAAGTCGCGCGTGAAGCCGTGCAGGTCGATGCTGTCGGCGATGGCCTGCCGCGCCGCTTTGAGCACGAGCGCTGTGTCCGCGCTCTTGTGCCCCGTGGCGCGCAGGACCTTCTTTATCTCTTTCTCTTCCCCCACGGCGATCTGCCCGTCCGCCGCGGCCACCTTCGAGAGCAGCGCTCCCAGCATCACCAGTGGCTCCCTTTTTCGGTGCTTGGCCTCCTTGGCGGGCCGTTTGTCTTTTCCGACCAGACTTGCGATAAAATCGTTGAGTGTTTGTTTCATTGTTGATTTTAGATTGTTGATTTGTGATTGAAGGTTAATCGAGAATCTCAAACCACAAATCAAGAATGAGAAAACGCGCTGCGGCAATTTCGAGCAGCAAAAGCGCGTTTTCGAGATTAGGTTATTTCATCTTCAAGGCCACGCACAGCGTCGCTCCCAGCTCAACACAGGATAGGACGAGGAGTACCAGTATGCCGGGGATGATCGTGAAGCTGGCGAGGGTGATCAGGGCCAATCCCGTGACGACGTTCTTGACGGCGTCGGTCTGTTTCCTGCCGCCGCGCAGGGCCAGGGCCCTGGCGCCGATGAGCCCGCACATCGCCGGCGCCGCGAACATCTTCACCGACCAGATCAGGCCTGCACCCCAGAAGAGGATAGACCGCGCCGCCAGCTCACAGCCCTTGTAGAGATGCGCGGCGGTAAGCCAGGCGATGAGGATGACGAGGCCGACGATAAAGTTGCGGAGCGTGTGCCCGCTGATGGACTTGGCGCACCTGGCGGTGAACTTGGGCGCCACGGCGTTGAGCAAGACAAGCAAGCCGGCGTAGACGGCGATGACCAGGGCGATGAAAACGGCGCCGGCAAGGATACAGGCCAGCTTGTCCCAGGGCGCGCATTTCTCCGGGGTGCAGGGCCAGCAGCTCGCGGCGATGACCTGCGGTAGTGACCCCGCCAACGCCGCTACGAGGAGCATCAGTTTTTTCAACATCGTGCCTCCTTTTATCCGCTTCCGCTCATTGATTGGGCAGTCAAGGTTCCGGTGAGAGGTCCGTCGTCCTCTTCAACGTCATCTCCAGTTCGGCGGTGTAGCCGAAGATCTGGTTCTTCTCGTCAGCCGGTACACGCAGGCCCATGATCATCACCGCGGTGCTTTCCACCTTCCGTATCCTGCCCTCGCGGTAGTCGAAATACAGCTTGCCCTTGAAGCTCTTCAGGCGCAGGAAGGTGGGGATGCCCTTTATGTCCGGCGGCACGGAAAAGCCGCCGATCTGCCCAGCGGGGACATCCTTGAAATCCAGCGCATCGAATTTCATCCCTACCTTTAGCACGGCGCACTTGGCATCATCCAAGACCTTGTCGCCGGCGTAGGTGTAAGTGTATTCCAGGTCGAGGGGCACCGGTAGTCCCGGCATCTTGATAGCTTCGAGGCAGTATTGCCAGCTTTCGCCCTTGACCACCACCTTCTCGGGGAAGACCGGGAACATCTGGCCGAAAGATCTCTTGATGTATTGCTTCAGTTCCAGCTCCTGCCACTTTTTTTCATCGCTCTCGCCGCTCTTGGCTTCGGCCTTCTCGGCTTGCTTCTTGTTGACGATCTCTACCAGGCCGTAGATGCCGACCACTTTTCCCTGCGGTGTCATCCCTACTGTTACCGGTTCGTCCCAGGGAGAATCGGGTTTTCCCGCGGCGTCTGTCGTCTCGCTCTTCACCCGCTGTATCTCCTGGGTGATGGCGTCGCCGGGCAGGATGCGCAAGACGACCGTTGCCTTCTTCGTATCGGCCCAGGTCGTGGTCTTCAACGGTATCTCCTTGCCGCGGCTAATGGTCGAGTCTATCCTCGTGACGATGTCAAGGGAGGCGGTGGAACGGTAATAGCGGACGTCCCCTTCCTGTCCGCGGTAGATGAGCTCGGCCGACGGGCAACGGGTGTTGGTAAGAGCCAGCAGTAACACCAATGAGTAAACCGCTTTCTTTATCATTGTATATATTATAGCCTTTATCGTTGTCCCGTGTCAAGAGGAGTAGAAAGTCAAGAGGCGGTAATTGACTTTGCTACCCTCATATACTATACTCTTAAGGTTGTTATGGTCGCGAACGGTGAAGGGCGGCGGCCGGCACTCGTATCTTGTGGGAAGAATAATGGCCGAACTGGACAAGTTCCTGAAAGCGATAGTGGAGAGGAAGTGCTCCGACCTGCATGTCGCAGCCGCTATGCCGATGATGGTGCGCCACTTTGGCGAGATGGCGCCCCTGACCAATCAGGTGGTCACGCCCGAGCAGAGCAAGAACCTGATCTACGAGATACTCACGCATGAACAGAAGAAGCAATTCGAGCAGGACTGGGAGCTGGACACTATCTATTCCTTTGAGGAGGGC
>CBDVCL010000318.1:0-3572 GCA_965372475.1 uncultured bacterium
CAGCGCAATCCGCGGCTTGATCATAAACGTTCCGCGGCACGCAACTTGGCGCTGCGCGCGCGCCGGTTTTCCCTGCTTTCCTCCCGCCCCGGTCGAATGGGTTTCCTCGTCAGCATCTTGAAAAAATCGGCGCCCTCGCCGCGAAGGTATTGCTTGACGATGCGGTCCATCAAAGACTCAAAAGCTATTATCACCAGCCGCCCGCCGGCGCAAAGCAGGCCGGGAGCCACGCGCAGGAAACGGCCTAACTCGTCCAGCTCACCATTGACCGCGAGACGCAGGGCCTGAAATGTGCGCGTGGCCGGGTGGATGCGGCCATGCCGCCCCCCTGCACCCTTCGCTACGGCCGCGGCTAACTCGGCCGTGTCAGTAAAAGGACGTTGCCTGACCAAGCCGCGCGCGATTCGGCGCGCAGACCGCTCCTCGCCGTATTCCCGGAGCAGGCGCTCCAGCTTCTCCACCGGCCAGCCGTTGACTATCTCGGCCGCGGTGCGGCGACGGCTGCCATCCATACGCATGTCCAAGGGCGCCTTTTCACGAAAGCTGAAGCCGCGCGCCGCAGACAACTGGAGGGAAGACAGCCCAAGGTCAAGCAATATGCCCGAAAAACCCTGGACCCCGGCGCGCTGAAGCAGGGACGGTGCCTCGGCAAAGGAACTCCGATAAAAAGAAACCCGCCCCCGATAAGGGGCGAGCCGTTGCTTGGCGATCTCCAGGGCTTCGCCGTCCCAGTCCGCGGCCAATAACCGTCCCCGCGAATCAAGACGGCGCAGGATCTGCTCGGCATGTCCGCCGCAACCAACCGTACCATCCAAGAAGACACCTCCAGGGTCACTGATAAGATATTCAAGGACTTCAGGAACGAGGACAGGAATATGTTCCACTTGATTCAACCCGTGATCCGGAAACAATTGACGCCCGTGGCTACGCCCGCCTCGCCGGCGACAGGACGCCGCTGATGGCCCTCTGGAAGCTATTCACGGCGCTATGCTCGTCGGTACACATCACGAAAATGCTGCCGACGCCAAGCAATTGCAGGTAGCGCATCAGGATCGGCTTCACGCCGGCCAGCTTCAGGTCGCCATCATGGTGCCTCAGTTCCGCCAACCGTTCGATCAGCACGCTTAAACCGGCGCGATTCACCTTCTTGACCAGCCTCATGTTCAGTACGATCTTGGTTCGGCCTTCCAGCAGAAGTTCCTCCAGCTTGTACTTCAGCTCGATCGCCAATGCGGAATTCAAGGGATCAGGAAGCTTGATCACCGTCACCCCGCGCACATCCCTGGCTTCAATAGCCATCACACCTCCTTGGTTTTTCGCTCCCTCAGAGCTTCGACCTGACATCGTCAGGAAGTTCCTTGCCCCGCTCCTCCAGTATCTGGGACGCGGGACGCTTACGCCTCTTTGCCCAGTAGTCCCTCCAGCGCTTCTTGTCCCATATTTCGATAAAGCCGGCGTTTTCAAACAATATGATCTCCCTGGTCAGACCACCCATGCGTCGCAGGTTTATGGGGATGGTGACCCGTCCCAAGCGGTCGATACGGCACCATTTCTTCCCCAATTGTTTCTCCCGCTGGATCTGCCGCCATTCATCATCATCGCGAGGGAATTTCTTGATGGCATTCTCCTCCCTTTCCTCCCAGACTTCCCGCGAAAGGAGTTCAATACACTCATCGGAGCCGCTTACCAGCATTACCTCTTCCCCCCCTCCACCGAGCAGCTTCTCGCGGAAATAGCTCGGCACGAATAATCGGCCTTTATAATCCAAGCGGCTTTTAAAGGATCCAGACTCCATTTACCACCTCACCACCACTTAATCTCCACATATTCTCGTATTTATGCGGCTCTGTGTCAAGAGAAATCGTCCCCAAGTACTATATTATTATGCGCCTGGAATCACGCGTATCCCCGTGAAATCCAGCGCTTGGCGCGGATCAAAGGAGAAGCACCGCTTTCTCAGGTGGAAGTCAAGTGGTAGTCATCTCAGGCAGGTGTCGGTGAAACCACAATATATAGTTCACGACCACGGAAAGGAGCGGGAGGGCCTATATCTTGCGATGGATGGGGGGATACAACCAGGATGCGCGAAGCGGGAGGCGGGAAGTGGGATATCCCGCTTCCTCACTTCCCGCTTCCCATTTCTTCGTTAATACAACGATGGGATGTAGCTGTCGAAAGCGTCAGGGAATAGATACGGAGACATGTTCCACATGTGCGTGCCGACCGCGGCCTCGTCCAAGCGCCTCCCGAATATATGATTACGCTGACCTGCAAGGCCAGTTATACTCCCGAGGAACGAGAAAAGCAAACGCAAAAAGAAAGGGCGGGCACGGGGGCCCGCCCATACAACCAGTTGCAGAAGAGAAAGCCCCTTTGCAGGGGAGCTTTCTCCTTTATCTTTTCGAATATTGGAATCTCTTGCGGGCGCCCGGCTGGCCGTACTTTTTCCGCTCGACCATACGCGGGTCACGCGTCAGGCATCCTGATTTCCTCAGGATCTTGCGCGTGGATTCGTCCCATTTCACCAGGGCACGCGCAAGCGCGTGGCGGATCGCCCCGGCCTGGCCGGTCATACCCCCGCCGTGCACGTTTATCATCAGGTCCACCGTCCCCTTCTTCTCGGTGAGGACGAGCGGCTCCAACACGTGGCGGCGCCACATCTCCCGCGGGAAATACTCATTGAGCTCCCGCCGGTTTATCTTGATGCTGCCGCCGCCCTGCACAAGGTATAACCTCGCCACCGAGCACTTACGCCTGCCTGTCCCCCGGAACACTTCCTTGTCCCCGGCCTTGTCTTTCTTCGGCGCCAGCTTCTTCTTCTCTGCCGCCTCGGCTGGCGGCTGTGTCCCCCCGGGGACCTCTGCGGCGGCCTTTTCCGAGCCTACCTCCGCGCTTGTCTCGGCAGCCTTGGCCTCCTCTTTTCCTGGTTTCTTTTCTTCCTTATCCTCGGCCAACTTCTACCTCCTGCCTTTTCATCTCCGCGTTAGGCGTCCTTGGGTGCTGCTTCTTCCTTCGCCCCTTCAACCTTGGGGGCCACGGCGGCCTGGGGCGCGGCAGGCGTCTCGGTCTTCTTAGCCACCACTTTCCGCGGGCCCGGCTTGGGAAAAACTATACGTCCCTTCGCGTCGAAACCCAGCGGCGATGGCTGCTGGGCGTGATGGGGATGCTCCTCGCCAACGTAGAGCTTTAGCTTCGCCAGCTGTTTGCGGCCAAGGATATTCTTGGGCAGCATTCCCCTTACCGCCAGGCGCAACGCCTCCCCCGGTTTCTTCTCGTTCAGCTCCTCGAAGCTGATCTCCTTCTTATGGCCCGGCCGCGTGGAGTAGCGGTAATACTTCTTGGCGTTCCGCTTATCACCGGTCAAGCGAACCTTGTCGGCATTGAGCACGATTATGAAATCTCCGCACTCCTGGTGGGGAGAGAAGGAGGCCTTATGCTTGCCCCGCAGAGCGGAGGCTACCTCGCTGGCGAATCTGCCCAGGACCTTGTCCCTGGCGTCCAGCAGATACCATTCCCCCTGCAGTTCTTCAGTTTTGGCGTATTCTGTATTCATCATCTCGCTTCCTTAAATA
>CBDVCL010000319.1:0-3555 GCA_965372475.1 uncultured bacterium
CCCCGCGTCTGCCCCCGTTTCTGCCTTTCGGCAGAAAGGCACGGGGGCGCGGGGGTGGCAACCGCAGAGGGTCGCCACTACTGCACTTTTATTCTCTTCTTCCTTCTGCCTTTTTCCTTTTTACTTCACCTTTGCCCTTCACCCTTCACCCTTTTTCCTTTTTACTTCTTATCTTCATAACTTCTCTACTCATACCGCATCGCTTCCACCGGGTCCATCCATGCCGTCGGGCCGAAGGTTCGTTTCACTCGCTCCGGCCCTCCCCATAGGGGGAGTTCCCCCTCTGGTGGTTCCGCCTTCGCTAAAAGGCTACGGCGGACAGGCGGGCGCTACAGAAAGCAATCGCCTCCCTGCTTGCCCGCCATAGCCAAGGCTTTCGCGAAGCGAAAGACCAGGGCGACGGCGGGTCACCCCCCTTATCGTGAGGGAGAGCTTCTCCCTCAAACTCCCTCTGCGGCACGGACGGACCCCGTTTACTCATATCTCATAGCCTCCACGGGATCCATCCGTGCCGCTTTCCACGCCGGGTAGAGCGCCGAAAGCAGGCACAGCGCAATAGAACACAAGGGAATAACGAAGAAATCCCAGAAGGGCGACAAGCTGACCGGCAGATAGTCAATATAGTATATGTCGCCACCGGGCATCTTTATCTGGTAAAGCTTGAGGAAGAGACATATAGCGCTGGCCAGTACCAACCCACTCAGCGTACCCACTACACCGATTATCAGCCCCTCATAGAGGAACACGCGCATCACCGCCCTCTGGGTCATACCGATCGACCGCAGGATGCCGATATCCCCGCCTTTTTCCATCACCGTCATCACCAGGGTGGTTATGATATTAGAAGCAGCGACCAGCACCACAAGGGAGACGATGATGAACATGACTTTTCGTTCAATGCTAAGGGCCTCGTAAAGGTTGGCGTTCATGCGCCGCCAGTCGGTGACGCGATAACTGCCGGGCAACTCGGCGTTCAATCTACGTTTCAGACTTACAGCGATAGCCGGAGCGGCTTGCAGTTCTTTCACCCGTACGGCCACGGCGCCAACGCTCTCTTCCAACTCGAAGAGTTCTTGCGCAAGGCCGAGATCACAATAGACAAAACTCGTGTCAAACTCGTACATACCTGTCTTGAATATGCCTCCCACCCGGAACTTAGCCACTTTCGGCAGGTATCCCGCCGGGGTAAACCTGAGAATAGGGATGAATACTTCTACCAGGTCACCCACGCCAACGCCGCGCAGCCTCGCGGCAGCCAGCTCGGTGCCGAGGAGGATCCCCGGGTACTTGTCGACCTCTTCTTCCCCCTCTTCTTCCCCTTCCTCCCCTCCGCCAGAGACTTCCCGCCGCAACGACGCCAGCCGCCCATCCTCCATCACCTCTCCTAGATCGATCACCGCCTTGGAGCGCGCCGGGTCGATGCCCCAGAAGATCACTCCGTGCACGTCCTGCCGTCTCTTGCCATCCGCGCGGCGGATCACGGCCTCGCTCTGGAAATAGGGAGCACTGGCCAGCACCCCCGGCTCCTCCTCCGCCAGGCGGCAGACCTGATCATGACGCTTTATCCTGTTGTCCAAATAGTTTTGGATAATGATATGCGAGCGCATGCCAACGATCCTGTCCCGCAGGTCCTTCTCGAATCCCCTCATCACCGCGAGGACCGTGATCAGCGCCGCCACCCCCAAGGCCACCCCGAGAATGGATATCACCGTGATCACCGAGACAAACGCCTGGCGGCGTTTGCTCATCAGGTATCGCAGGCTTATGAATAGCTCCAACTTCATTGCTGTTGCTCGTTGCCAGTTGCTAGTTCCTCGTGACTGAATCGTGCGCAAAGAAGCACGAGCGACGAGCGACTAGCGACAGCCCTGACATCTCGTTAATCCTTAGGTCTCATTAGAGGAAACAAAATAACGTCCCGGATAGAAGCGCAGCCTGTGAGCAGCATCGTCAACCGGTCGATGCCTACCCCCAGGCCCCCCGTGGGAGGCAAGCCATGTTCAAGCGCCAGCAGATAATCCTCGTCCATGGGATGCGCCTCATCATCACCACCGTGCCGCAATTTCACCTGCGCCTCAAAACGCTTCCTCTGGTCCAACGGATCGTTGAGTTCGGAGAATCCATTGGCGATCTCCATGCCGGCAACCCACAGCTCAAAGCGGTGCGCGTATCCTTCCTTTTCCGGGTGCGCCTTCGCCAGAGGCGAGACGACCAACGGATAATCCAAGATGAAGGTCGGCTGGACCAGCTCGGGGGAGACCAGCTCCTCGAACAAGAAGTTGACCAAGCTGCCGCTATCCTCTCCCTCCGCTTCCATGCCCGCTGACTTGGCCGCCTTCTTCAGTTCCGCCGCCTTGGCCGACGACACGTCAAACCCAAGCTTCTTGCCCAACGCTTCGGTCATCGTCAGGCGCTGAAATGGCGTCTTGAATGAGAGCTGCACCCCACCGTATTCGAGTTCCTCGCCACCGGCCACTGCTTGAGCGAGATGGTTCAGCATTTCCTCCACCATGAGGATGACGTCCTCCCTTTCCGCGTAGGCCTGGTATGTCTCCAGCATGGTATACTCGGGGTTATGCCGTGTCGAAACACCTTCGTTGCGGAAGACACGGTTCACCTCGTAGACCCTTTCCATGCCGCCTATCACAAGCCTCTTGAGGTATAGCTCAGGAGCGACGCGCAGGAAGAGCTCCATGTCCATGGCCTGGTGGTGTGTGACAAAGGGACACGCCGCCGCGCCCCCGTGGATCGGGTGCATCATCGGCGTTTCCACCTCCAGGAACCCCTTGTCATCCAGGTAGCGCCGCATCTCGCGCACCAAAAGGGAACGCCGCTGAAAGACTTGGCGGCTCCGCGGATTGAGGAGCAGGTCAAGATATCGCTGGCGGTATCGCAATTCGATATCCGACAGCTCATCATATCTCTTGACGGTGCCGTCCTCTTGCTTTTGTTCCTTCACGATGGGCAAAGGACGCAATGCTTTGCAGAGAAGAACCAGCCCTGACACCTTCAGCGATGCCTCACCACTGCGCGTCTTGAAGATCGTACCGCTGGCGCCGATAATATCTGAAAGGTCCAGCCATTCCCAGATCTTATACAACTCATCCGCCAATTGGCCTTTCTTGCAATAGAGTTGGATCTTCCCGCTGTCGTCAACAAGGTCAAGGAAGTTTCCCCGCTTAGCCGCCACGCGGCCGGCGAGACGCACTTCCTCTACCGATTCCTCGCCGTTGGCAAGGTGAGACGCTTTTTCCTGCGCCAGTTCTGCTTTCTGGCGCCCCTGGAACCCCAAAGGATATACGTCTATGCCTGCCGCCTGCAACTCCTTCAACTTGTCCAGCCGTGCCTTCCTCAGATCATCTTCACCCACTATCAGGCTCCCATTCCCATATATTCACGAATCCCATACTAGACCCCGCCTCATAGCCCGTCAAGCGCTTTGTTGACCTACGCTATATATTGCCCGTAGTTATTATAGGACACAACATATAGTGGATTCCTCTTGACACCCACCCGAGTGAATGTTAAACTCAGCCAAAGGGAGGTGTGTCAGTG
>CBDVCL010000320.1:0-3550 GCA_965372475.1 uncultured bacterium
CGGGGTTCAACGGCTGCCTGATGCAGATGTTTGCGCACGGCTTGATCACCGGGACACTATTTATGCTCGTGGGCGTGATATATGACCGCGCCCATACGCGCGAGATAGGCGCCTTTGGCGGCTTGGCGGTGAGGATGCCTATCTACGCCGGGCTGATGACCCTGTCGATAATGGCGAGCCTGGGCTTGCCCAGCCTGGTGGGTTTCATCGCGGAATTCATCTGTTTGTTCGGCGCCTTCAAAGCGTTCCCGGTCATCGCCATCCTCGCCTTGCCGGGGATCGTGCTGACGGCGGGCTACCTGCTCTGGATGCTGCAGCGCATATTCCTTGGTCCCTTCAACAAGAAATGGGAGAAACTAAGCGAGATAAACGGCCGGGAGATCTTCTGCATCTGCACGATGCAGGTGCTTATTATATACTTCGGCTTCTACCCGAAGCCGGTCTTGGAGCTGATTAATCCGACGATGGAAGCTTTGGTGAAGATCGTGGTCGGGAGTTAGATGGTTCGCTGATTGCGCTGATGGAGTTACAGCATCACCACTTGGCTCCCCGCTGATTGCGCTGATAAAGTATTAGCGTAATGGGCGTTTAGAACGCGCTGATGAGGTATCGGCGTAATCAGCGTCTAAGCTTGAACGATTCGCTGGTGCTGTTGATGAAGCTTCCGCGTAATCCGCGGGGGCGAAAGGAACGAGAGGAGATACGCCGCCCATCGGCGTAATCAGCGTCTTATGAATATAAACTTCAACCTGATAATTCCAGAGATAATAATATCGGTAGGCTTCATACTGCTGATGCTGGGAGCCCTACTCTTCAAGGAAGGGAAAGGCAGGGAGTCGCTTTCCCTGCTCGCGTCCCTGCTCCTGGCGGCCGCCATCTATAGCGAGCTCTGTCTTGCCAGGAGCGGCGGCACGGGAATCACCTTCTCGGGTATGTTCGTCACCGACAACATGGCCGTCTTCCTGAAGATACTGATCCTGGCGGCCACCTTGCTGGTAGTGCTGATGTCGCTCCGTTATAAGGAGCTTCAAGACCGTGCTGCGGGGGAATACCTGGCGCTGCTGCTTGCCGCGGCCCTGGCGATGATGTTGTTGGTCTCGGCCGGCGACCTGGTGATGGTCTACCTGGCGATGGAGTTCCTTGGCGTGACCTCCTATATCCTCGTCGGATACCTGAGGAAGGATCTCAAGGGAAACGAGGCGGCGATCAAGTATTTCCTTGTCGGCGCCTTCTGCTCCGCCGTGATGCTTTACGGCATGAGCATCATTTACGGCGTCTTCGGCACGACAAGCCTCTACGCTATAGGTGCCCCGCAGCTGCTGGTGGATCCCGCCAACGCGCCCTTGATAAAGTTGGCCGTGGTGATGATGCTGGTCGGTTTCGGCTTCAAGATCGCGATGGTGCCGTTCCATTTCTGGGCGCCGGAGACATATGAGGGAGCCCCCACCCCTATTACCGCCTTCATCTCGGTGGCCCCCAAGGTCGCCGGCTTCGGCATAATCCTCAGGACATTCCTCGTCGCCTTCCAACTGGATATGTTAGAGATGAATATGTTGATCGCCGTGATCTCGGCCGTGGCGATGACGCTAGGTAATCTTTCGGCCGTGCCGCAAAGCAACATCAAGCGCTTGCTGGCCTATTCTTCGGTGGCGCAGGTGGGCTACATGCTCATCGGCTTCGTGGTCTGGGACATCCTTGGCCTGAAAGCTATCCTGGTCTACCTGGCGGCTTACCTCTTGATGAATATCGGCGCCTTCATGGTCGCCGTAGTGGTGTCGAACAATCTTGGCTCTGACGAGATAAGGGATTACGCCGGGCTTTCACAGCGCTCCCTCGGCGCGTCGTTGTTGATGGCTTTCTTCCTGCTTTCGCTCGCCGGCATCCCGCCCACCGTGGGCTTCATCGGCAAGTTCTACATCTTCGGCGCCGCGATCAAGACGGGCTACCTCTGGCTGGCGATCATCGGCGTGCTCAACAGTGTCGTCTCCCTTTATTACTACTATAGGATCGTGCACCAGATGTTCTTCTGTGAGCCAAAAGACAAGCAGGCCTTTGCCATCGGCCCCGCGGCCTTGGTGGTGATGAGCGGATGCATGATCCTGGTGCTGGGCCTGGGTATTCTGCCCCAGGTGCTGATGCAGGTCTCTGAGTGGGGCGCGCGACTGGTGATGCCCTGAAACGCAGATTGCGCGGATGGGACTCAGATCGCGATGACATTGTCCCCCGCTGATTACGCTGATTGGGGCTTCGCCGTCCGCTGATTACGCGGATTCTGCGCATAAAAGGAGGCATGAGATGATGAAGCGATACAGCAGACGACAGTTTATCGCAAAGGGCGGGAAGTACGCGACGGGAATCGCCCTAGGCATACCGCTTGTAGGGGCGTATTGCAATACGCCCCTACGGGCTGGGAAGAAGATGGACGGCTGGCGGGACTATCGCCTGCCCGGCTGGAAGAAGCGGCCGATGATGGCGGTGGCGAGCAAGGGAAGCCCCAGCTCCAATCTAAATGCCGCGCTCAAGGCCCTGGGAGGGATAGGCAAGTTCGTCAACAAGGGTGAGCGGGTACTTCTTAAGCCGAATATCGGCTGGGACCGCACGCCCGAGCAGGCGGCTAACACCAATCCCCAGCTGGTGAAGGAGATGGCGCGCCTCTGCCTCGCCGCGGGAGCGGCACAGGTGATAGTTACCGACGTGTCCTGTGATTGGGGGCCGAACTGTTTCAAGAAAAGCGGCATCCAGCAGGCGGCGGAATCCGCGGGGGCCAGGGTCTATGTGCCAAAGGATGACGACTATGACATGGTCGACATCGGCGGCATCCTGGGGGAGTGGGAGACGCTAAAGGTGTTGTACGAGGTGGACAGGGTGATAAACATGCCGGTCTGCAAGCACCACGCCGGCACGCAGACCACGATAAATATGAAGAACTGGCTGGGCATCGTGCGCGGCAAGCGGCGCAAACTGCACGAGCGCGGCATCCACCAGTCTATTGCTGACCTGGTGGAGGCCTATAGGCCGACGCTGTGCGTGGTCGACGCGACACGCACGCTGATGAAGGGTGGGCCCAAGGGCGGCAATCTCGCGAACGTCATAAAGCGCGACATTATTGCCGTGGGTACAGACGACGTGGCGCTTGACGCCTACGGCACAGAACTGCTGGGCAAGAACCCCGCGGCGGTCGAGCACATCACCATCGCGGTGAAGAAGGGGCTGGGGGAGATGGATTATAGGAAACTCAAGCCTATATCAGTGAAGGGCTAGGAGCTCGGAGCTGGGAGCTGGGAGCTAGGGATATCTAGAAAAGGCGTCCGCAAGGGCGCCTTTTTTTGTCCACAGATTACACAGATTGCGCAAAGGCTATTTGCGAACAGGCCATCCATGTAAAGGCCGAATACCCCGTGGCTTGCCACGGGGATGATGGCATCGTAGCGGCGACCCACTGCGGTCGCCCGAGCGGTCCTTTACCATAGCACCTGAAGTTGCCCGTACCCCCCCTCGTAGTAGTGGTCGTTGCGCCAGTCGCGCCTGTCCAGGTCGGCGGCGACTTTGA
>CBDVCL010000321.1:0-3518 GCA_965372475.1 uncultured bacterium
AAGAACGTCCTCAGCTCCGCGTCCCCGGGATTCAGTTGCAGAGACTTCTCGTATGACTCCTTGGCCCTGGGTTTGTCCCCAAGCGAGTAGAAGCACGCGCCCAGGAGTTTGTAGATGCGTGAATCCGTGGGATAGACATAGGCGGCCCGCAGTAGATCCACCGTGGCCTTCTCGTAGGAGCCCTGGTTGGCGAGCGCGGTCATGTCGCGGATGAGCTCGTCCTGGTGGACTTCCTTCTCCCCGTAGACGATCATCTCCACGCGCCGGTTGGCGTCGCGGCCATCGGCGGCATCGTTGGATGCTATCGGCTGCGAAGACCCGAATCCGAGGATCTGGGTGCGCGGTGCCAGAACACCGCGGGTGACTATCATCGTCTGCACCGCCAGCGCTCGGCTCAGGGATAGCTGCTCGTTATTCGCAAAGCCCGAACCGGGCCGTGGACGGACGTTATCCGTGTGGCCCTCTATCAGGAACAAACTGTCCGGAAAATGGATGCGGATGATGGCGAGCGCCTCCTCCAGGGCCTGGACGGCCGCGGGCTTCAAGTCGGCGCTGCCTGATTCAAAGAGCAGGTCGGTGCTGAACTGGAAGGCGTACGGGTACTTGAACTTCTCCGCTTCGGGATGCGCGGTTGGCACGGGTGTAGGCATGGGAGTACGCTTGGGTTTCAACTTAGCTAGGACCATCCTCTCCTCGGACTTGCCCTTCTGCTCCTCCTCGTCCTCCACCTCCAGGTCCATGCAGTATTCCCCGCCCTCGATCAGCTTGCCGTCCTTGTCCTTTCCATCCCAGGGCAGGTCGGAAGGCACCTCGCCCTCTCCCTCGAACCTCTTGACCTCTTCGCCATCACAGGCACGGATTATCACCGTCCACTTGGTGATATCCTCCTCGCCCTTGGTCTTGAGCTTCACCTTGAGCGTTTCATCTTCGGGCGAAAACTCCGGCTTGGCGTCCAGGAAGGCCCTGGGGGGCACGGGCTGTCCGCCTATCCTCATATTGAGTGATATGCGGTGGGTGTTGCCCAGGACACCGTAGGGAACGAAGGCGTAGTCAACGGAAGCATCCACCACACCGAAACCAAAGCCGTATCCTGCTCCCGTGGTCAGCCCTGCCAGTCCACCCAGGTCTCCGCCGATGCGGTAGCCGGCTCGGACTGCACTATACTGCCGGTCGGTGAAGCCCGCCTTGTACTCGGTTCCCACGTTGACCTTCAGCCCTGTATCAATATGCCCGTCCGTCTCGAGCGCCAGGATCAGCGCGTCCCTATCGTACGCCACCCGCTTCTGCTTGTAGGCGGCGCCTACCTTGAATATCAACGGCTGGCTGCTGTTTTTTATCCTCGTGCCGGCATTGAGGAGCACCCCGCCGACGTAGAATCTCTTCCTCACGACTTCATAGAGATAGCCCAGGTCGAAAGAAGCGCCATAGCCTGATATCTCCACGGCCTTCTGTCCCACCATCGTGGCCTTGATGCCAACAAGGGAGCGCCTGAAGAATCCCCCACCCCACCACAGACCAAGGCGCTGGGCGTATGCGGCTGACAGGGCGAAATCACTGGCGCTTATCTCCTTGCCGGTACCGGCGTATTCCCCCGTTGGCGTCTCGAAGGTCTGGAGGAATTTGCCCGTGGTGAGATAGGTGAAGCTGGCGCCTACAGCGCCAAAGCCGCCCAGCTTCTGGCTGTAGCCGAAGAACTCGTGGTTCATCCCCTCGAACCACTCGCCGTGCGTGGTGGTGAACCCCAGGCCGCGCGCGAGCACCATACCGGCGGGGTTCCAATAGATAGCGTTGGTGTCATCCGCCACGGCGGTGAATGCCTCGCCCATCGCTACGGGACGGGCGCCGACACCTATCTTCTGGAAGTTGGCAGAGGTCGAGCCCGCCCCGTCTGCCCATACGTAAACAGTCGCAAACAACAAGGTGCTTACTGAAACCAACAATTTCCTGATCATCTTCCTCTCCTTTTCTTGTTCTTTTTGCCTTCCGCATTAGCGAACGGCGACCACAGCTCTTGTGCACTCTTCGTTCAACTTCCATTTCAGGTGATCATATGATAGACTATATTCAGTAATGCTCTTAGCGTATACATAGGAGGTGAATATGGCGGTTCCGATCACATTTCGCATGGAGATCTTTAAAGAAGGCGACCAATATGTTAGCCTCTGTCCGGAACTTAACGTCTCGAGCTTCGGAGATACTGAAAAGAAAGCTGAGTCCGCCCTACGAGAAGCCATCGGCCTTTTTATGGAACAGTGCGATGAAACGGCGATTACACTCATACGGTAATATGTGGAGGTGATATTATGGCAAAAGCGAATATCAAACAGGCCAAGAAACATTTGGCTAAAATACGCCGAATCGTTTCTCAAACGCGCTCTCCATTCAACGGCATGAGCAAGGATGAAGCGATCGAGGAAATCCGAAAAACAAGAGCGAAGTTGTGGGAGGAGAAGCTTGCGGCTCGTTCTCGACACAAACCAGTATCTATTCGCTCTCGGGTTACTAAAGGAAGCGGCCTGTGAAAAGCTCCTGGCAGTCATCTTAGAGCAATTTCCCCGCCACGTCCTCCGTATCCCCGCGAAGATCGTGGAAGAAGTGCGGCGCAATCTTTCCGGAGAAGCCTTCCGGGAATTCCTCGGTTTTCTAAGTTCGGTTTCCATTGCTGTCGACGACGATTCTCTTGTCCCATTCGAGTTGGGCGCGAAATATCAATCCAAGGGCCTAAAGCCCGCTGACGCTTTTATCGCCGCATACGTCGAATGAGTTGGTGCGGATGTCTTGGTGACGGAGAATCGTCACTTTTTAACTTTGCGCATCGATTTGCCCTTCCGCATTCTTTCCGCGGCAAAGTGCCTTCAGCTCTTCAAGACCAGCAGGTGAGGCGCTTCCGTCCACTCGCTTCCGATCTGGGCGCAAATATCCCAGCTCCCAGCCGCCAGGAGAACGGCAATTGCTACTGTTAGTCGCTTGCTTATCACCTCTGCACCATTCGACTCGCTGCCGCTCGCTCATGGGCAGCCTTCCACAAGTCAAAGTAGTTCCAGGCTGCCCAGATAAGATAATAAGAGCGAGTCGAATGCCCTGAGCGAACGCCTGTGAGTCGAAGGGCAAATGAGCCCCGACAGGGTTTACCCTGAACCGCGTAGCGGCGAAGGGCTCAGGGTTGTTATATATAGATCACCTGATGACTACCACCTTCCCGCGCTTGACGGTCTCCTTCCCCACGCGGATGACGTAGACGTATGAGCCCATGGACACTAAGTCACCACCCTTGGTCCTGGCATCCCAGTAGGCAGAGCCGCTCTCCTCGCTCAGCTCGCTGACCAGCTCGCCGGAGACGGTGTAGATGCTGACCTTCGCGCCGTCGGGTAGGCCTTTGAATTTCAACGTGCCGCCGAATGCCTCGTCGGGATTGAAGGGATTGGGATAGACGACTATCTCCTCTAACTCAGGAGAGGGCGTCACGGTGAAGGTCTGCGTCACGCTCGGCGTCGGCGTGGTGGAGGGAATGATAATAG
>CBDVCL010000322.1:0-3481 GCA_965372475.1 uncultured bacterium
GCGACGCGCTGGATTTGGGGGGGGAGCCAGTGGGTCGCCCCTACAAAAACAAATCACCGTAGGGTCGTATTGCAATCCCCCCCAACACGCCGTTATCAGAAGAAAGTTTTCCTCCGTGCTCTCCGTGTCTCTGTGGTTAACTACACCTCATAACCGCTCAGCTTCTTCCCGAGCGGTTTCCTCTTGAATCTCATGTAGACCGGCAGACCATCCTCGCCTATCTCCACCTCTGCCTCGCCCTTCACCAACGGGCGCACGTAGTCCAGCATCTTCGCGGTGACACCGTTCCCTTCCTTGTTGATGTAGTCGCGCGGCACTTTTTTCTCGCCGTTGGCGACTTCGGCGAGGGGCGCGAGCCCCGTGGCGCAGCTGTATTTCTTGCCCTTCCCTCTCACCAGCGTCACCATCACGCCGTTCTCACCCTTGAGCGCCGCCTTTACCGCCGCCGCGCCGCACATGTGGGCCTCGTTCACATCGGTGAGGGAGGCGAAATGCATGGCGCTGCGCTGGTTGGTGCCCAGCTTGTTGAAGCGTGCCTTCACGCCCACTTCCTTCTCCACCACCACCTTGAGCATCTCCGCCACGCCGCCCAACTGGGCGTGGCCGAAACTGTCCACGCCGAAGCCGCTATTCTCCGCGGTGACGTATTCGCCCTTGGCGTCCTTCAGGCCCTCCCCTGCGACGATGAATATCCTGCCCAGTTCCTTCAGCACCCGCTTGCAGTCGGTGATAAACTTGTCGAAAGAGAAAGCCGTTTCGGGCATGTATATAAGGTGCGGCGCCTCCTCGTCCGAGCGCCGTGCCAGCCCAGTGGCCGCGGCGATCCATCCCGCGTTGCGCCCCATCACCTCGAGGATGGTACAGGTATCGGTGGTGTAGAGCGCCTCGGTGTCGCGCCCCGCGTTCATAGCCGCCGTGGCCACGTATTTCGCCACGCTGCCGTAGCCGGGGCAGTGGTCGGTGCAGACGAGGTCGTTGTCTATCGTCTTGGGGATGCCGACGCAGGTGAGCTCGTAGCCACCCTCCGCGGCAAGCTGCCCCACCTTGTCGGCGGTATCCATCGAATCGTTGCCGCCCGCGTAGAAGAAATAGCGAATATCATGCGCTTTGAAGACGTCTATCACGCGCTCGAAATCCGCCTTTGACTCGTGCAGGGACTTAAGCTTGTGGCGGCAGGAGCCGAAAGCGGCGGCAGGAGTGCGCTTCAGCGCCTCTATCGTCTCGGGCTTCTCTGCGCTGATGTCGAAGAGGTCCTCTTTCAGCACGCCGAGGATACCGTTGTTGGCGCCTATCACCCTGCCGATGACGCCCGATTTCATCGCCTCCTGCACGGCGCCGCAGGCGCTGGCGTTTATCACCGCGGTCGGGCCACCCGATTGAGCCAGTATCGCGTTTGCTTCAGCCATCATCTCCTCTGCCGCAGATACATGATCCGCGTAATCGGCGAGGTCGGCGATAGCCGACCATCTGCGTAATCTGCGCTCTAGATTTTACACTATCATCCTGGTATTACTACAAGTAAAATGTACCTGTGGTTCAGAAGGTTATGAAAGTTTAGAATGTCTAGAAGGTTCACAGGATCAACCTTCTAAACCTTTAACCTTCTCAACGTTCCAAGCTGATCATGAATAGGATTCTCACAACAGCACTACTCGCTTTACTACTTACCACCCCCGGCTACCCAGAAGTCCAGGTCACGATAGATGCCGCAAAAGGCCGTAAATGGATATCCCCCTTCATCTACGGCAAGCAGGTCGCCTCGCGCGCCAACGAGCACCGTGGCGGTAAGCTGAACGAGGACATCCAATTCATCAAGGATTCGGGCCTGCGCCTCACGCGCGAGTCCTGGGGCAATAACTGCACCAAGTATAACTGGAAGAAACGCCTCACCTCGGCTCCCAACTGGTTCAACAACGTCTACGAGGACGACTGGGACAGCGCAGCGAAGTGGGTGCAGGAGAACTTCACCGGCCTCTATGGCATGTTCGCCTTCCAGTGCCTGGGCTGGGTGGCGAAGACCAAGGAGCACAACTTCGACGACTGGAACGAGGACCGGCACGGCAAGCGACGTAACAAGAACCTGGCAGGAAATGGCGACCCGGAGAAGTACCTGCAGAAGATAGACGCCAAGTATACCGTGGACATTCTCGACCACTTCTTCGGCCCGGGCGGCCTCGGCCTCGACAAGAAGCGCTTCCCCATCTGGCACCTAGACAACGAGCCGAACGGCTGGCGCGGCACGCACAACGACGTCGAAGACGGCTCGATGACAGCGGAGGAGTGCGTACAGAAGTACCTCGCCGTGGCGAGAGAGGTGAAGACGCGACACCCCGACATCCAGCTAATGGGCCCCGGTTTCATGGAGGAATGGCACTGGTGGACCTGGAAGCACGAATGGGTGGACGGCCTGCCCTGGTGCGAGTATTTCATCAAGCGCTTCGGCGAGGAATCAAGGAAGTTCGGCAGCAACCTGATAGACATCATCAACTACCACACCTATGTCAGCCAAGCGAGGCACAAGGTCAGCGACGCGGGATTACTGCAAGAGCACCGCATCTTCTACGACCCTGAATACGACTTCCCCCGCGCTAACGGCTGTAAGCAGTATCCGGGCGGGAATTGGAACGAGAACCAGACGGTAGAGATGATCTTCGCTCGCACCGAGAAATGGATAGACGAGTACTTCGGCAAGGATAGCGGCGTGGGTATCGGCGTCACCGAGTGCGGCTATGGCGACAGGGATGACCCGATGGTGCTGGCGCTGTGGTACGCTTCCCTCTTGGGCACCTTCTCCGACCACGGCGTGAAGGTGCTCACGGTCTGGTCCTGGCGCGACCAATACTGGGAGGTGTTGCACCTATTCGCCCGCTACGCGGGGCAGATACGCGTGGAGTCTAGCTCCAGCGACGAGGAGATGGTCTCGGCTTACTCGTCAATGGACAAGACCTCACGCAAGATGACCGTGATCCTGGTAAACAGGAACAAGAAGAGGACGGAGGGCCTCAAGCTCTCCTTCAAGAACTGGGCGCCAAGGAACGGCCAACACCAGTCGCTGTTGCTGGAGAAACTGCCCAAGGGCATGACCTTCAAAAGCCACACGCGCAACGCTCTAAAGAAGGGCCGGGTGCTGGCCGACAACGGGCAGGTTACGGTGGAATTACCCCCCTACAGCATCACGGCGATCCTTCTAAGCCAATAGCCCCTCCCCCTTGTACCCTATCCTACCACCGCTACCTGACACAAACGGACCTGCCGTCGAAAATAGTTGAGCTCCGGGAGCTCAACTTTTATTACCATAATACTATTGATTACTTGGCGTTTAATATCAGGTGTGCCGCGCTGCGGGAGGGCATCTCGTAGCTGAAGGAATTGCCGTTGATCGCGCCTAAGGGCGCCAGTTTTCGGGGCCGCTCTGATTCCTTGTCAAACCCCCAAACCACGCCCGAGCTATACTGCTTCGCCCCGCTGATAGTAAGCTTCG
>CBDVCL010000323.1:0-3445 GCA_965372475.1 uncultured bacterium
TTGCTTGTCGCTAGCCCTTCGATTGCCCTCAGGGCCCTTCCCGCCCTGAGAGAGCCCTTCGATGCGCTGTCGCTTTCTCAGGGTAAACTCCGCGAGTCGAAGGGTCGCTAGTTTCCAATAAGATACCCGATCACCACTACCGCGCCGATGAGGAAATAGAGGGCGTAGCGCCTCACCTGTCCCGACGAGAAGAAGCACAGCACGCGCCCGGCGAACTGCGTCCAGGCACCCTGGCCGCGCACGAGCCCGTCGACGACGGTATCGTCGAGAAAACGCCAGAAGAAATCGCTCAGCTTCATCAAGGGGCGCACAATAGCGGCCTCGTAGATCTCGTCGACGTAGTACTTCCCCACCAGCGTCCTGTGCACGGGCTTGAATTTGCTCACCAGCGCGTCCAACTTGTCCCGCCTCGCCAGGACGAGGTGCCGCGCCAACCAGATGCCGAAGACGGCCACGGCGAGGGAGAAGACCGCCAACGCCACCTCCAATCCCAGGTTGTGCGCGACCGCTTCGCCGTGCCCGGGCGCACCCGCGAGAAGCGGCGCAAGGAAATGGTGGAACCAGTTATGCTCGCCCAGGAACGATATGCCTATCCAGCCGCCGACCAGTGAAAGCACCGCCAGCACCACCAAAGGGATGGTCATCGTCGGCGGCGATTCGTGCACCTTGGCGAAATGCGGCCCGCGGTGCTCACCGTGGAAGGTCATGAAGACGGCGCGAAAGACGTAGAAAGCGGTGAGCAGGGCGGTGAGAGCGCCGATGGCCCAGATGATGTAGTGATGGGAACTCCAGGCCTTGAAGAGGATCTCGTCCTTGCTGAAGAAGCCGGCGAAGGGGAAGATGCCGCCGATGGCCAGCGACCCCCAGAGGAAAGTCCAGTAGGTAGTCTTCAGTTTCTTCCTCAGGCCGCCCATCTTGAACATGTCCTGCTCCCCCTGCATAGCGTGGATCACCGAGCCCGAACCGAGAAAGAGCAGGGCCTTGAAGAAGGCGTGCGTCACAAGGTGGAAGAGGGCAACGATGTAGGCACCCAGGCCGCAGGCCATGAACATGTACCCCAGCTGGCTGACAGTGGAATAGGCAAGTACCTTTTTGATGTCGCGCTGGGCCAGGCCAACGGTAGCGGCGAAAAGCGCCGTGGCCGTGCCCACCGCCAGCACCACCACCAGGGCGGTAGGATCGACCTCGAAGAGGGGACGACAACGGATCACCATGTAGACCCCCGCCGTGACCATGGTCGCGGCATGGATCAGGGCGGAGACCGGTGTAGGGCCTTCCATCGCGTCGGGCAGCCAGACGTATAACGGCAATTGCGCCGACTTGCCGATGGCGCCCACGAACAAGAGCAGCGAGATCCACAGGGCCAAGCGTGTGTCTATCAATCCCAAGTGTGCCGCGCCGAACACCGCGCGGTAATCGAGCGAACCGATGGTAGCAAACATCAGGGCCAAGCCGATGAGGAAGCCGAAATCACCGATGCGGTTGACGATAAAGGCCTTCTTGCCGGCGTCCGCGGCCGATTTCTTGTGGTACCAGAAGCCGATGAGCAGGTAGGAACAGAGACCGACGCCCTCCCAGCCGGCGAAGGCAAGGGGAAAGTTACCAGCCATCACCAGGATCAGCATCAGGCCGCCGAAAAGGTTGAGATAGCAGAAGTACCGCGAGTAGCCGGGGTCGTGCGTCATGTAACCGATAGAGTAGACGTGGATGAGGAAGCCGACCCAGCAGACCACCAGCATCATCACGATAGACAACTGGTCCACGAGGAAGCCGAACCCCACCGAGAGCTCCCCCGACACCATCCAGTTATAAAGCTCACCATAGATGGCACGCTCGGCGGCGGGTAATCTCAGCAGGTCAAACAGTGTGATGGTAGAGAAGACTGCCGCAATGAACATCGTAGCGCAGGCGATAAGGCCGACGACGGCCTTGGGCAGTCTCCTGCCCAGCAGGCCGTTTATCGCGGCACCGATGAGAGGCAGAAATGGAATTAATAAAGTATAAGTTTTCATTCTCGAACTCGTATTGGGTATTGAGTATTGGGTATTGGGTGCGGTTGTTCGTCACTCACTACTCAATACCCACGACACAATACCCGATTATCCTTTCATATTATTGAACCAATCCACCCTCGTCTCACCAAGCAGCCTGAAGGCGGCGACAACAATTGCCAATCCCACAGCCGCTTCAGCGGCGGCGACGGCCATAACGAAGAAGACGAGCGCACGGGCTTCGTACCCTCCCGTAGCGGCAAAGGCAACCAGCGCCAGGTTGGCAGCGTTTATCATCAATTCGATGCAGATAAACATGCCGATAACGTTCTTGCGCACGAGGAAGCCCATGCTGCCTATGGCGAAGAGGATCAGACTTAATGTTAAGCAACCGTCTATCATTATCGCACCTTATGGGAGGTGGCAGGCGGCAAGCCGGAGGTGGGATACTCACAAGGTCCCACTTCCCACTTCCTCACTTCCGACTTCCTCTGCTTTTCGCCCTTCTCTTCACCAGCATCATCGCCGCTACCATCGCCACCAGGAGCAGAAGCGAAACCAATTCAAACAAGTATACGTAATCGACAAGGATTATCCTCCCCAGCATCTCGATCTCGGGGGCGGCTGCGCCGGCGGCGACGCCGCCGAGCCTCAACGCCGACCAGAGCAGGAAACCGCCGTATACCAGCGCCAGGCCGAGCAGGAAAGCGAGAAGCCCCTGGCCCGGCAGGCGGCTGTCCTCTTCCTTCTCCGGCGCGGGACCGATGACCATGATGATGAAGAGGAACAACACCATGATCGCCCCGGCGTAGATGATAAGTTGGAAGACCGCCAACACGGTAGAACCCAGCAGGTAGAAGCAGATAGCGATACAGAGCTGGACGGCGATGAGGAAAATGGCGGAGTAGAGCACCTTGGGGTGGAGGATGACGGCCAGTGCTGCTATCACCGCGATCGATGCGAGGATGTAGAATGCTATCATTTCCATAATCTTCGACTATCGTCTATCGGCTATCGACTATCGTGCTTCCGATCGACGAGCGACGATAGACGAGCGACGAACTCTAAGCTCCCCAGAGGCTCTTCCTACCCACCTTCTTTATCTCCCCGCCAAACGACTCTTCGTCAACCTTGAGGCCGGTCGCGAGCAGTTTATCCTTCGTCCAAAAGAACTCGCTCCTACTGTATGCCGACATATCATAACCGCGCGAGAGCGCGATGGCCTCCTTGGGACAGGCCTCCTCGCAGTATCCACAGAAAAGGCACCGTTCGAGCACGATCGAGTATATCTTGGCGTAGTTGCGCTCAGGGTGCGTGATCTTGTCCGTGCTCTCCGCCGACTCTATGAAGATGCAGTTGTTGGGGCAAACGGCGGCACAGAGGCCGCAGGCGACGCAGCGTTCTTCGCCCTTTTCGCCGGGGCGGAAGTAGTGCAAGCCGCGGTAGCCACGGAA
>CBDVCL010000324.1:0-3445 GCA_965372475.1 uncultured bacterium
CCCACGTCTGCCCCCAGTCCTGTCTTCCGACAGGAAGACATGGGGGCGTGGGGGCGGTGGCGACCGCCTGCCGTCGTCGGTGCTCCGTTAGTATTACTTCAACGGCGCGGAGCACAGACTATGGCGGGTAAATTCCAGGTCGCCACTACTGCACTTTTTCCTTCTTCCTTTTTACTTTTTCCTTCTCACTTCTTCCCATATCCTTCCCTACCTCCTCCAACAACCGTTTGGCCGCGCGCGCCTTGCTCATTCGCCCCAATCGGACCTGCCTGCCATCCGCGAAGAGCAAGATCAAACGGGTGTGCTCTCCGCCCATCGCCCCGTTCGCTCCTCCCACCAGGTTGGCGGCGATGCAATCAAGGTTCTTGGCGCGCAGTTTACCCCGGGCCATCACCACCAGGCGCGTGCTCTCTGCCGCGAATCCCACCAGGTAGCGGTTCCCTTTATGCGCACCGCAAGCGGCGAGGATGTCCGGGTTACGCACAAGCTCCAACCAGGGGCTGCTCGTCTTCGCCCCCCCGCTTGTCTGCTGACAAGCAGACGGGGGGGCTACGGCAGATAGACCCCGCTTCTTGATCTTTACCGCCAAGGTGAAACGGGGTCTAAAGTCGGCCACGGCCGCGGCCATCAGCAGTAGCCGCGCGCGCGGCCACAGGCGCATCACCTGCAGCTTCATCTGCCGAGCGCTTTCTACCTGTATCGTCTTCACGCCCGTGGGCGGCTCTAGGCCCACCGGCCCGCTCACCAGCGTCACCTTCGCGCCCAGGCGGCGCGCCTCTGCCGCCAGGGCGTAGCCCATGCGCCCGGAGGAATAATTCGAAAGGAAGCGGATCGCGTCCCAGCGTTCGCGCGTAGGGCCGGCGGTTATTATTAGTCTCGCGCCTCTGAGTTGTTTGGACAATGGTTGTCTCTTCGTTCCTCGTCCTCATCCACAAGGACCGTGCACCGTGCCGCGTGCAGCGCATTTCGTGCCTGTGATGACGCGACGAAATACGATATGCGACGCACGAGGCACGACTACAGGACTCTAGTCAGTGCCTCAATGATATCCGATACTTCTGACATCCTCCCCAGGCCTTTCTGCCCTGAGGCGAGCCGGCCCTCTTCGGGCCCCACGAAGCAGACGCCGCGCTTCTTCAATAGATTGACATTGCCCTGCGTCGCCGCGTCTTTCCACATCTGCACATTCATCGCGGCGGCAAGCAGTATCGGCGCGGGGGTTGAAAGCGCCAGCGAGGTAAGCACGTTATCCGCAAGCCCCACGGCCAGCTTGGCGATGGTATTCGCCGTGGCGGGAGCGACAAGCAAAGCGTCTATGCGCTGGGCGATGGAGATATGTAACGGGGTGCTCTCCGGGTCAAAGTCGAACATCTGCGAGCGCACGCGCCTGGCGCTCAGCGTCTCGAAGACCAATGGGCGCACAAATTCTGTCGCCGCTTGAGTCATCACCACCTCCACCTCGGCGCCTCCCTGGACCAGCTTGCTCACCAGGTCGGCGGTCTTGTATGCGGATATCCCGCCGCATACTCCGACTGCTATGGTCTTGCCCTTGAAAGCGTCCTTTTTCATATCGCTCTCCTCTTCATCCGCAGATTACACTGATTTCACAGATGCAAGCAGGGGACGCGTGCGATCTGAGCCTTGCCCCTCAATTGACAAATATCAAGGGGCGGGACATCCCAGCACAAGAAAAGTGTAATAAGCTGGGGTGAAACCTGTAGATCAAACCTTCCCCTTGAGACGCTCAGTGATTATCTTATCGACCTCATCCACCGTCTGCGCCAGGTTATCATTGCATACCACGTGGTCGAAATTGTCCTTCTCAGCCAGCTCCGCATCAGCGTCAGCCAGGCGGCGCTCCCGCTCGTCCGCTGGTTCTGTCGCCCGCTCAACCAGGCGGCGGCGCACTTCTTGCGCGGACGGCGGCTCGATAAAGATCGTCAGGCACGAGGCGTGGATCTTTCGCACGCTTGCCGCCCCCTGCACATCTATGTCCAGCAGGACCTTCTTCCCCTCCTTGCCAATGCGCTCAATTTCGCTTTTCAAAGTGCCGTAAAGGTGGCCGTGCACGAGCGCCGTCTCGAGAAAAGCCCCTTGCTCTGCCTTTCTCTGAAACTCCTTCTCGCTCAGGAAGCAGTATTCCCTGCCATTCTTCTCGGCGGCGCGCCTCTGGCGCGTGGTGGCCGAAGTAGCCAGCGCCAGGTCATGGCGACGGTGAAGAAGCTCATTGATTATACTCGACTTGCCCGCGCCGCTTGTGCCTGAGATTACTATCAGCATAACTCTGTAGTGAGTATTGAGTATTGGGTATTGAGTTAGTCAGGTCATTACGGATAGTGCCACCCAATACCCAATACCCAATACCGCCGCCTTCACTCCACTTTCGCCAACTGTTCCCGCATCTTGTTCTTTGGCCACGCCTGTCGGGGTGGGGGCGGCCGCTGGGGGCCGCCACTACTGTATTTGATCCAGTCGAGGAGGCGTCCTCCCGGTCAACGGGCTACTCAACATTCTGCAGTTGCTCCCGCATTTTATTCAATTGTTCTTTCATTTCCACGACGAGTCGCCGCACCGCGTGTTCCTCGACCTTAGAGCCGATCGTGTTCACCTCGCGCCAGAGCTCCTGCGTTATGTAGTCCAGCTTGCCCCCCGTCGCGCTTCCCCTCATGCATTCGCGAAAATAAGCGACGTGGGCCGTGACGCGCTCCAGCTCTTCGTCTATGTTCATCCTCTCAACCAGGCGCACCACTTCCTCCCAGCCGCCTTCGCGCGCGCCTCGCCCGGCGTACTTCTCCAGCGCCACCAGGAGCTTTCTCTTCTTCGCCGCGGCCGCCTTTCTCTCCCTGGCACGCACCGAGGCAGCCAGTCGTCCGATCCGCACCAGCCGGCGCCGCAGTTCCCGTTCGATGGCTTCCCCTTCCTTCCCCCGCATCGCCGCCACTTCCCTCAAGCACGCCAACAGGGCGGGCCTGATGCCCGCCCACACCGCCCGTTCCCTGCCCCCACCCTCGCCTACCTCGAAGACGCCCGGCAAACGCATCAGGTCACCGGGGCTTGGTGAACCGACCAGGCCAAGCTTGGAGGCAAGCGCCCGCCATTGCTTCAAGTATTCCGCGGCCAAGCGCATGTCAATCCGCGGGGACATGCCCCCTTGCCGCCAGCCGAGCGAGAACTCCACGCGGCCGCGGCGCACGGTGCGCCTTAGCTCCCCCACTACCTTCTCCTCCAGGGAAGCCAGGCCGGAGGGCAACTTCAAGCGAGGCTCAAAATAGCGTCCGTTGACCGTGCGTATCACCAGGCGCAGGCGCCCAGCCGCGACGTCACATTCAATTTCGCTATAAGCCGTCATGCCGTTCAATATCGTCCCTCCTCATAGGGTAAGACGTGTCGTCGCCCTTGGGCTCCGACCGCCGCCGTCAATGATCCTCGCAAGACGCGGCGTCCC
>CBDVCL010000325.1:0-3444 GCA_965372475.1 uncultured bacterium
GCCCGGTAACACGGTGGCCATTCGGCACACTTACATTGTAGTCGCGCGCTTTGTGCGCGCGGTAAATTATTGTTGCATGCAGCAATAACTAGCCGAACCGTGAATTCCGCTGACCTGATGATATGTACCGAATTCAGCGGGCTCCGTAGTATAATGCTCTGAGGAAACGGTGGGATCTATATTTCCCCAAGAAAAGGGAGGAAATTATGAAACGGATATTGATGTGGGTCGGCGTATTCCTGCTCGTGGGCGTAGTGGTCGGCGCGTTCCGGCTGATCCGCGGGCCCGACCTTAGCGCCTACCAGTATTTGAAGGACCCCCAGATCAGCGCCAAGGCAGACCAGAAGGTGCTGGTGTTGATACTGGCCGGCGACCCGAACGAGGTGGGCAAGGACGCTTTCGGCAAGCTGATGAAGTCCTTCTTCGCGGTAAAGAGGGCCAACAAGGGAGTAGCGATGGCGCCGCCGCGCGTGCGTTGGAGCTGGGACGGCGCCGACAAGAGAACGATGGTCGGCCGCTACGCCATGCCCCTGCCTGACAGCGTCACCTCCCTGCCCGAGGGGATAAACGACGAAGGCCCCGAGGTAGCCCTGGCAATCTGGAGCTACGGCAGCGTGGCCGAGATACTGCATTACGGCGCCTACGACGAGGAGGTCGCCACGACAAAGCGGCTGATGGATTTTGTCGAGTCAAATGGCTACGCGGCGGCAGGTATGCACGAAGAGGAATACCTGAAGGGCCCGGGTCTGTTACGGCGTGACCCGAAGAGCTTCCAGACGATCATTCGCTATGCGGTGAAGAAGAAGGCGAAGTAGATAACAGGTAAGAAAAGAAGAGCAGGGGCGCACGATCGTGCGCCCCTGCTTACGCTTCTACGCTACTTAGCTAGATCACCGGTACGACCGCGCCGCTCTGCGCCAGGCCGGGCGCGGCAGACGGGTAGTACCCCAGCGTCTCGCCCCTGGCGTCGAGGACAGAAACACCGCCCTTATCGTCCGTGGTGGCGCGGTAAAGGACTTGCCCCGCCAGGTCCCTGGCGGTCACGCCGTCCTTTGACTTCTCCAGCACGAGCGTCTGCATGAACTTATCGGCCTTGTAGAGGTCCATGCGCATTGTATCCGTCTCTTTCTGGTAGGTGATCACAACCTTCTCGTCGCCTTTCTCAAGCACCTTGGAGTCCATCGGGTTCTCATCGGTCCAGAACTCGATGGTGTTGATGAAAAAGAAATCCACAAAGGTGGTGATCGAGTATACCGGCAGAATTATCAGGGCGAGGTAAGCGAGCTCTTGTCCGGCCTTGCCGCCGATGTTCTTGTTCCAGTTCCACAGCTTGCGCGTCAGCCCGAAAGAACCGAAGCATCCGGATAACATCGCCGCGAGCAGGACCATCACTAGGCACTTCTTCATCTCTTCCTCCCTTGGTTAAAGATTAACAGTGGGAAAGTAGCACTTGTCGCTAATAGTGTCAAGGCGAATTATTGTATTGACGATGTGCTGTCGGGATTGAGAGAATGTAATGTAGATGAGCAAGCTCAAGGCGTCCATATATCCCTTTCTTCTGTTCCTTCTGCCCTTGCTTCTCTATCTGCACACGATGCCGTCTTCGCTGGGGTTCCAGGACGCGGGCTACTACCTCGCCGCGGTCAAAGCGCGGGGCGTCACCTATCCTACGGGCTACCCCCTCTACACGATGCTCGCCATCTTCTTCTCTCTCTTGCCCTTGCCAATTGCCTTCACGCTAAAGGTGCACCTGCTCTCGGCGCTGGCCTCGTGCGGTACGGCCCTGCTCACCTATTACGCCCTCGCCTACGCCTTCAAGAGCGAGAACTGGTTGCCGCGGCGGGGCAGGGAGCTCATCTTCTTCGCCTTCTCCCTGGCGCTGGTAACGGGCAAGTCGGTCTGGGCCCAGAGCATCAACGCCGAGGTGTATGCCCTGCAGTTGCTTCTCACCGCGCTGTTCTGGACGTTCCTGCTGAGATACATTCACCAGGGACGCCGTTTCTATGCTTGCGTGGTCACGTTGGCGCTGATGCTGGCGAACCACATGGTGGCGGTGGTGAGCCTCCTCTTCTTCGCCTATGTCTTGTTGTGGGGGAGAAAAGCGAGCGGCGCGATGTGGGCGAAGGGCGCGGTGCTGGGCGTGGCGATACTCGCGGCGCTCTACAGTTACCTGCCCCTTCGCTCCGCCGCGCTCTCAGGCACGGTGCGCAACCCCCTGCTCAACTGGGGCATGACGGAGAAGCTCGGCAATTTCTTTGCGCACGTGACGGGCAGTCATTGGACGATGCGCGGTGAGAGCTATACCTTCGACCCCGCCGCCATCCTCGTCAACCTGGCCTACGGCCTAAAGGTAATAGCCGACGCCTATTATCTCCCCTTCTTTTGCCTTTTCCTGCTCGGCGTGTGGGTACTGGCAAGGTCATCCCACCTCTTGCGGAAATACCTGCTCGCCTACCTGGGCGGGCACATAGCGATAAACGCCTTCTTCACCCAGTCGACCGAGCTGGCGAACTACTACTTTCCGATGTTCTTCGCGGTGATAATCATTTCAGTCTTCGGCCTGGGGTTCTTCTTTCGATTAGGTGAGCATTCAGCGCGCGGAAGCCGCGGAAACTTCGCGGCGGACGCGGAAGACGGTGCTTCAACGGTAAGAATGCTAGCTGCAAAGCGAATGGTGGGATGGGTGCTGGTGGCGCTGGTCGTCTTGTCTTCGCTGGCGCTGCATCCGCGCCAGTTGGACCGCAGTGATTGCCATATCTTCCGTGACCTGGGCGTGAACCTGCTTGCGCCGTTGGAGAAAGACGCCGTTCTGCTCGCCGCGGGGGACATTCCCCTGTGCGCCACCGCCTATGTCCAAGAGGTAGAAGGGACGAGGAAGGACGTGCTCGTGCTGAGTCATCCGCTCTTCTCCCGCTTTGCCTGGTACCGGGAGCAGATGAATGGCCTCATCGACTTCGCAGAGAAGGGGGTGCTGTATCCCGACCTCTACGTGCGGCAGTTCCTGGAGATGAACCCCGCGCGCCAGTTCTATATCACCGGGCTGGATTACTTTGAGCCGCCTTTCTACGAGAGCTACCGCGCCATACCCGCGGGTTACCTCTATAAGCTCGTGCCGCGCGGCGGGGAGATATCTCTGCCCGATGGCATCTGGGAACTGGGCAGGGGTGAGGCGAGGTGGCTCTTCCTCCCCGTGGTCACTACCACCAGGGCCGAGCACGACAACGTGAACAACATCAAGAACAACACCGTCAACTTCTATATTAACTACTTGATGTCCGTGGAGCTGGTGAAGGATGCCGACGCGGTGAAAGGAGTCATCGAGACCTGCCGCCGCATCGAGGCGGGGATACGCGGCGGCGAGGAGGACACCGTGGTGCTGGAGCGCCTGCGCGGCAAGGTCTTCGGCGCCGTTATCGCGCTCCTCGGCATCGGCATGTTCGCGCT
>CBDVCL010000326.1:0-3422 GCA_965372475.1 uncultured bacterium
TCTTCACGACCAAGCCAAGAGGCACAGGGTTGGGATTGGCTATTACAAGACGTCTTGTCGAACAGCACGGCGGCAAGATATACGTGGAAACCCATCCAGGTGAAGGAACTCTATTCACTATCCTGCTCCACGTTGATCAGAAGGAGGAGCAGGTGCTGAAGATGGACGACGCGGATATCTACTTGCGCTGGAGGCCTGGCGGGGATCAACTGGTCTACGTGAAAGCGGCCAAGGGCGGCCGCTGTGACATCTGGTTTCTTGATAACCTCTCTAGCACAGAGGCGACCGCGCGGGCCGAGCAACCGCTTGTGAAAGATGCGGACTTCCCGTGCTGGTCGCCTGACGGGAAGACCATAGCCTATGTATCCAATGATGACGTCTGGACCATCGGTGTCGATGGCACTGGGCGCCGTCGCCTGACTATTCGCGGTGCCTGGTCGCCTGATTGGGGGCCAACCCGAGGGGAGAGAAATGATGCCCACAATCAGCCATAATCATCGCGCCGGGCCCATTTGTACGGCAGCGGCAACCGCTCTTGTCATAGCTTGCCTGGTCGTGAGCGCTCTTGTCAGCGTCTCTTGCAATACGAAGGAGGTAAGGGCGCCAACGGCCACAAATACGCCCTCGCGGCCTGAAGCCGAAGGCCGCCTCGTCTTCACGCATTCCGGGTACCTCTACTTGTTGGATCCCAACGGCACCCACTTGAAAAAGATAACACACGGCAGCAACGACTGGTATCCCGCGGCAAGCCCGGACGGGAAGAAGATCGCCTTCTGGTCTAATGCTGACAAGCACTACAACATCTGGACGATTGGCAGTAACGGTTCCGGCCTTAAGCAGATCACCAAGGAAAGTGAGGATATCTTTGACGAAAACGCGCGCCGCTTTATCCTCGGCAACCGCCCCGCCTGGGGTCCGGATTCTGAGTGGCTCGCCTTTGCTTCCAGGGACAAGATCTGGCGGGTTGATGTTGGTGGCTTCAATCTCTCCACAATGGCCAGCATGCCTAACTGCCTTTCCCCCGCCATTGCCGCCATTGATAAGAAGGAGAAATCAGTCGTCTTCGTGTCGGATTACGAGGCCCGGAACCAGAACGTCTTCAACCTCTGGAAGTTCGACATCGTTTCCGAGACCTACATGCAACTCACTGATTTTCACGACCGCTCCGCCGGTTCCCCCGTGATCTCTGCCAACGGCAAAGAGGTGATCTTCACCATATCCCAGGGCGACCACTCGGACATAGCCATCGTTGGCATCGACGGCGGCGACCCTCACAACCTAACCAAGGATGGGCGTTCCCATTCGCCCTGTGTCAGCCCGAACGGCAAGAAGATCGCTTTCACGTCTCAAGACGAGGACGGTAATTACTGTATTCACATCAGGTCCATAGTTCACATCATGTTCGAACGGGGCCATGATCCCGAGAAACGCGACGCTGATCCCGAGAAACGCGACGCTGATCCTGAAAAGGTGGCCAACGCCAGGGGTGCTTTCCCCAGCTGGAGCCGGGTGATGAGCCCCTCCGATATTGCCGCGCTCAACGCCTATAACAAGAAATACAAGTCAGGCAAGCCGCCGCAGCCTGAAAAGGGACCCGCCGCGGCTGATGCGAAGAAGGGCGCGCGACCCGCCGCCACGGCAACCGCGTTGCCGGCGAAGGCGAAAACAGTCGGCGTGAAGAAAGCTGCTCCTGCCAAGAAGGTGCGCGCTGACGGTTTCAGCATGCCGAGCGGGCCCTACGAAGTTAGCACAGAACTCACGGCGATAATCCTGAAGCCTGATTCCGAGGCCTACTTCCAGGCCGGCGAGAAGCCCGTGCCGGAACCCGAGCACAGCACGCCTGTTGACGAGAGCGAATTCGTCCAGCCGAAGAAATAGTCAGTCTTCTTCCCTGCTATAGGTCCTACGGCGACGGGCATCTGCAACGGGTAGAGAGAGCCGCAGGACATCCGAATCACTGCGAAAGGTGTGCAAGACACAGAGATTCGGATGTCCTATCTGTCCAATAGGACCTATTATAATAAGAGGAAGCATTGTGCCTGTAATGAACTGGATGCGGGGCAGCCTGGCCAAGATAGTGATGTGGATTATCTTGGTAGCCTTTCTCTTCCTCACCTTTGTATGGGGCATGGGCAACTGGGGGGATACCGAGCGCGGCACCACGGTCATCCTCAGGGTAAACGGGCAGGAAATAGACCACCGGGCATACCGGAAAGCGCACAGCCTAAAATCCCGCCTTGAGAACCCGGACCTGCAGAACAAAACCGTCGCGAGCGAGTTCAAGCAAGCAGTGATCGACGACCTCGTGGCCGAGATATTGCTTGCGGATGTAGCTGACAAGCTGCGCCTGGAGGTGTCAATGCAGGAAATCTCCGACTACATCGCCAATAGCCGTGTCTTCCACGACCGCAACGGTTCTTTCAGCGCCGAGCTCTTCAATAGTTTCCTCCAGCGCCAGGCCCTGAGCGAGCGTGCCTTCGCTCAGCAATGCAAACAGCAGCTGCGCAGGGATAAGATATTCGCCCTGCTTCGGGATAGTGCTTTGGTCGAGGAGGAGGACCTGCGCTGGGCATACAGGCGCATAAACCGCGAGCTCCGGGCGGTATACATCGATCTCAACATCGACGACGTCGCCTCGCGTTTCTCCGTACGCGAGGAGGACGTCAAGACCTATTACGAGCGAAACAAGGAATCGCTGGGCAAGCCACCGGAGGTCAAGGCAAGACATCTTCTTCACGCCTTGCCTGCCGGGCATACTGCCGAGGACGCCGACGGCGCAAAGGCCTTCCTCGCGACGCTGCGAGCCCGAATTATAAAGGGAGCGCTGACCTTTGCCAAGGCGGCGACGGAACATTCACAGGACGACGGCAGTAAGAGCGGCGGCGGCGATCTGGGCTGGCTGAAGAAGGGCGAGGTGATGCCCGACTTCAACATCGTCTTCCGGTTGAAAAAGGGAGAGATCTCTGAGCCTTTCAAGACGTCCTACGGATACCACCTGTTCCTCGCCGAGGACGTGCACTCCGGAGTAGAAGCCACCCTCAAACAGGCGCGGCCTAAGATCGTGCGCATCCTTAACAAGAGGCGCGCCATCCCTGAGATGCGGCGCACGCAGTACAAGATATCCCTGGCGCTGAAGGAGAGCTCATCCCTCGCCGCCGTGGCAAAGCTGACTGGCCTGCCGCTCAAGGAGCTGTCCTGGTTCTGGCCGGGAAAGGACCTGGCGGGGATCGATAACGATACGCTTTTCATCAGCTACGCCGAGTCGCTTGAGGTGGACGCCCTTGCCGCGAACCCCCTCCCTTATGAGCACGGGCTCTACTATGTGCAATTAACGGCGCAACGGCGGGGCAAATTCAAGGAGAAGCGATGGCAAGAACAGGTGCCACTGCTGGGGCGCCTTGCCCGCCTGGCAAAAGGCGAGG
>CBDVCL010000327.1:0-3419 GCA_965372475.1 uncultured bacterium
GCCAGGTACTCCTTTATCCCCGCCAATACCTTCGCATCAGCCGTCTCTGGCAGGCAGCACCCCGCTCCAAGAATGAATCTTTCTCCCTGGCAGGATTCTACGGCCTGGTCAATCTCCTCCTGTATGCGCGACATGTTCTCCTCCTTCTCAACAAGGCCCTGGCTCAGGCCGCCAACCAGGACCTTGTCCGTACGCGCACGCGCATCGGCCAGGCTGGGGTTGCCCTTTCCGTTCGCGTCCCAATTGAGCGCCTGCATCGGGCAGTCGAAGAAGCTCTCCAGGCGATTCTCGTCGCCACATACATGCATCACACTAAACCAAGCGCGCTGATCAAGAGAGGCCGTCGCTATCTTGTCATAAGGCGTGCCATATTGGCCATAGAGCTCGTCGCTGATCAGGTCCCTGCTGCCCCACTCTGTGGTGGCAAAGAATACCCCGACCGCTCCCGCCTCAAGGCAAGCGTCAGCATATTCCGCTATCATCCCGGCGAGATGTTCCAGGCCCTTCTTCAACTCCGCCGCGGAATCCGAGGCATACGCGAGTATCTCCTGGGGTGAGGAAACAAGACGCCCAGCGTAGGATAACGGGTTGAACAGCGTCTGGATCACAGGCACAGGAGAATTTTCGACCACCTGCGCCAAGGCCCTTAGGTGCTCGCCAAGCACGCCAGACTTGGGGTCAAGTCGCGGCAGTTCCGCAAGCTCGCCCGCCGCCTTCACCCTGGCCACATCCGGCTTTCTCTTTCGCCCCTTCTCCCCCGGCTGGAAATCCGTCAGCCAATCCTCAATGAAATAGGTCGAGCGCGGGTTGAGCTTGATGAAATCGTGGCCGTATTCCTTCTGGAAGGAGAGCATCACGTCCACTAGTCCCTTCAGCGTGTTCTCTTCAGGCACGAAGTGCCGCCAAAACGAATAGGCGAGAGGCTTCACACTTTCCCCTGCCAACACGGCACGCAGGCGTTTGTCATTCATTGGGTCTTCTCCTCTGTTTTTCGCAGATGTCGCAGATGGAGCTCTGTCATCACCACTTGGCTCCCCGCAGATTACGCGGATGCTTCAGGGCAAGGCATCCTGAGAATCAGCGTAATCCGCGTTCTCAATCAGCGTAATCGGCGAACTACTGGTTTTCCCTCCCGGCAACAAAACGTATATCATCCATGTACCACGAATGTTCTACCTCTCTCACCGGCGGAGCTTCGAAGGTGAGTTCTATCACCCGCTGCCAGTTAAACCTTGCCGGCGTCAGATACGTCACCGCATCGTCCCAGAAATACCCGTTATCACGAAAGTCAGCCAGTGGTATCCACACCTTCTGCCAATCAACCGTCAATTCACGATAATGCCGCACCTGCGGTCCGAGGGTAGTGACACGACCGCCGGCTCCGCGCCGCGCGTGCAGATAGGGCGTGAACAATTCACCTCCGTTGCTCCCCTTGACCCAAAAGACCAGGTATCCCTTCTCGCGTATCGGCGACAGGTCGACGTCGCCCATCTCGATGCCGCCCCCCGCCCATTGGCGCGGGTCCATCGCGAAAAACAGGGACCTTTTCCCTTCGCGCCGCGTTGTCTCGTCCACCACCAGCGAAGAATACGGGCTGAAATAGGCCCAACTACCCAGAAGCAGGTCATCCCCAAAGAGGCGCAAACCGTCCGCGTCCCAGAGTTCCGCGCGGCGCTCTTTAGCCCGTGCCTTGAGCGCGCGGCATTTCTCCTCGCTATACTCTGGTACGACCATCACCTGGTCCAGCCAGGTACATCTTTCCGCCAGCTCCGTGCGCGCGCCCCTCTGCACCAGATATCCTACCCTCCCCCAGTGGAAGAAGCGTTCGCTTCTCCTCGGGCGTCCCACCGCCTTACTGCGCGTCTCGCGCTCTTCTGTCACCAACTCGTTCCAGTCAAGGTAGTGCTGTGCACCAACGCTTCCTGGCACGATGAACCTGGGCGGCACGCGGTAACCCACCGGCACCAGGGTATCTATCCACACGTAGCCGTTATCGGGAAAATCGCTGAGTGGAATTATCACCTGCTGCCACTCCCTTGTTACGTAGACATAATGGTGCAAGGGAAGCAGGTTCTCCGTCATGCGTTCGCGGGCAAGCGACTTCGTTTCCCTCATCCTGAAGCCGATGTCACAGCTCAATCCTTCGCCGCTCCCTTTGATCCAGAAGACCAAGGCTCCTCGCTGCCGCAGGCGGCGAAGATCCCCTGGCGGCTCCAGCCCGCACGAGGCGAAAGCCCCCCTCAGATCCAGCTCGGAACTGTAGGCCTGTTTTGGATCGCGAAACTGCGCCCAGCAAGCTACGCCGTACATCGGCTCAGCGTATTCCAGGTCTGAACGGGCATTCTTTACGGAAAAGTATTCGCGGCAGCCCGGAGCGAAGTTATCATCGAAGATCACCAATGCGTCTTCGGGCACCGGCCCCGCCTCCCTGCATTCCAGCCGTTTCATCACACGCGCGCGCATTGACCTGTCATCAGGGTCCTGCTTTACGGCTCGAAGATAGTAATCCCTCGCGCCTTCACTTCGACCGGAAAGCCGCAAGGCCTCGCCCATCAGGTAGCAGGCGGGACCAGACTCCCCTTTGGCCTCAAGTGCTTCCCGGCAAAGAGAGACCGCTTCATCGTATTTCCCCGCGGCGATCTTGTCTTGGGCGGCTATCAAAGTTTCGGCCAGAGGTCCGGTCTCAGGCAAGACAAGCCCTGGAATCTCCCTTTCCGCGGAATATGATATAGAACCGGGGACCAGCACACACAGCACCAAGAGCACGGTAAGCATATATCGGCAAGACATGGATATTCCTTGGCAGTGGGTTACTTTGATTTGCGGAGGACGCCCCTCCCGCCGCCCCCATGTCTTCCTGTCGGAAGACAGGAATGGGGGCACCCGCGGGGGGCGTACTCGGCGAAAGAAATACTCATTCCTCCGCTTCAGTGCATGATAATACACAAAGACCTACTTCCTGTCAACCACCCCGTCTCTGCCTACAGCTGGAATATGCGGCGATATGCCGCCAGGAACGTGAAACGTGTTGCGTTCTTGAGTTGCCAACTCGATCCATGGTCTGGGCGCTTTTTGCTTCATGCCCCGGTAATTATTCTTGATTTAGCCGGGCGCTGTGCTATAATTCCTCACCCATAGTTGAAGTTCGGCTTCGGGCGGATAGCTCAATTGGTTAGAGCGCCTGCCCCACACGCAGGAGGTTGGGAGTTCGAGTCTCCCTCCGCCCACCAATTCTTCGCGCTGCAAGCGCGAAGAATTGGTAGAGCCCCGCTTCCATTTATTCAATAATTGAAGCGGGGCGGTCTACTGAGGCCCTTGCTTCATCCAACATAATACATTTGCAAGGGTTATCCCGTCTCCATCAAGGAGTATATAGAGACGGGGCGCTACTGTTCTACTGCTCTAAGACGCGCGGTATT
>CBDVCL010000328.1:0-3409 GCA_965372475.1 uncultured bacterium
CTCGCCAGGCGCGAGGAGGCGGAGAAACGCGACCACCGCCGCCTCGGCAAGGAACTGGAGTACTTCTCTATCTTCGAGCAGGCGGGGCCGGGACTGATCCACTGGCTTCCCAAGGGAGGGCGCCTGCGCGATATCATCGAGAGCTTCTGGCGCCGCGTGCATTACGAGCGGGGTTACGAGCTGGTCTACACGCCGCACATCGCCAAGGCGGAGATGTGGAGCAAGTCCGGGCACCTGGAGAATTTCAAGGACGACATGTATTCGCCCATGGATGTGGACGGCCAGGAGTATTTCATCAAGCCGATGAACTGTCCGGGGCAGATCCTCATGTACAAGACGCGGCGGCGGAGCTACCGCGAGCTGCCGATGCGCTGGGGCGAGCTGGGCACGGTCTACCGCTACGAGCGCTCAGGGGTACTGCATGGTATGTTTCGTGTGCGCGGCTTCACGCAGGACGACGCGCACATATTCTGCACTCCCGAGCAGATAGAGGACGAGCTGGTAGGGGTGATAGACCTGATGCAGTATATGATGAAGGCCTTTGGTTTTGACGATTACGTCGTGACCTTGAGCACGCGGCCGGAGACGTCAATCGGCAGCGATGAAGCCTGGGAGATGGCCACGCAGGCGCTGAAGCAGGCGCTCGAGCGAAAAAAGCTGAAATACGAGGTCGACGAAGGAGGGGGGTGCTTCTATGGGCCGAAGATAGATATCCAGCTGATTGACGCCATCGGGCGCAGCTGGCAGGGGCCTACTATCCAGTGTGATTTCAACCTGCCCGAGCGCCTTGATGTCAATTATATCGACAGGGACGGAAAAGAGAAGCGAGTGGTGATGATTCACCGTACCGTCCTCGGTTCCATGGAAAGGTTCGTGGGCAACCTGCTCGAACACTATGCCGGGGCCCTGCCTGTCTGGCTGTCGCCGCTCCAGGTGATAGTGCTCCCCGTATCTGAGAAATTTACCGCCTACGCCGAGGCGGTGGCGGAAACGCTGGCGAAATCGGATATACGCGTGGAAGTGGACAGGCGGAACGAGAAGCTGGGCTACAAGATACGCGACGCGCAGATGAAGAAGATCCCCTACATGGCCGTGGTCGGAGCCAAGGAGCAGGAGGGCAAGGGATTGGCGCCTCGCTCACGCGAGAAGGGGGACCTGGGATTCGTGGCCACCGAGGGTTTCCTCAAGCTGATCAAGCCGGAGCTAAGCCCCAGAGCGTGATGCGTGAAGCGTCCCTCGTGAAGCGAGGCTTGTCTTTGAAGCGAAGACGCTTCACGATTCACGAATGGCGATTCACGCATATATTTTTCGCCAACGCTGTTGACATCTATTAACGGTAGGATATAATCTATACGTATGCAAGTTTGATGGTGGGTGACTTTGGCCGCAGAGAGCGCAGAGATATCGCCGAAGCCATCGAGGCAAGCGCTCGGCGCGTTTCCGCCTTTGTTGGGAAAGGCTGGGGAGAGCGAAATAGAGTTTAACAAGGAGGTGGGCTGATCAACAGGTTTAGAAAGGTTAGCAGGGGATTGCGGGTGAATGACAGGATACGTATTCCCCGCGTGATGGTCATCGCCGATAAAGGCGAGAAGCTGGGCGAGATGTCCAGCAGGGACGCCGTGGCCCTGGCCAGGGGCAAGGGCCTGGACCTGGTCGAGGTCTCGCCGGAAGCGCGGCCGCCGGTCTGCCGCATAATGGACTACGGCAAGTACCTCTACGACCAGAAGAAGAAGAACAAGCGCAGCCGGCAGAAGGGCAGATCGCTCAAGGAAGTGAAGTTCAGGCCGAAGATCGACGTCCACGATTTCGAGACCAAGGTGAGGCACATCAAGGGGTTCCTGGAGAAGGGCGATAGCGTCAAGGTAACCATCGTCTTCCGCCGCGGGCGCGAGATGATGTATAGGCAGCGGGGCGTGGCGCTGGCCCACAAGGTCAGGGAAGCCGTTGCCGACTTGTCGACGGTAGAGAAGCACCTGGCCAAGGATATGTTCAATACGATGATGATGACGCTGGTGCCGAATAAGAAGGGCGGGCAAAAGAAGGAGAAGGCGCCGGCCGAAGCGAGAACAGAGAAGAAGGGACGAGAGGAAGATGCCTAAACTCAAGACTAACAAGGCCAGCGCGAAAAGGTTCAAGCGCAGCAAAGGCGGGAAACTGCTCAGGAAGAAGGCGGGGGCGCGGCATATGATGTCGTCCAAGAGCGCCAAGCGAAAGCGCCAGCTTCGCCTCAAGGGGAGCGTCAGCGAGGCCGACAAGAAGAAGATCAAGCGTTTGTTGCCGTATCTCTACGCATGATAACCGTCGCGGGTCGCGGGTCGCGAGTCACGGGTCACCTTTGGGGCCATTGACACGGGACACGGGACACGTGACACGAGACAGGGGAAACAATGGCTCGGATCAAACGAGGTGTTGCCAAGAGAAAAAGAAAACGCCGGGTACTGAAGGCCGCCAAGGGTTTCTGGGGGCGCAGGAAATCTACCTACCGCACGGCAAAAGAGGCCGTGATGAAGTCCATGACCTACTCAACCCGCGACCGCAAGGTCCGGGCGCGGGATTTCCGGCGCCTGTGGATTACCCGCATAAACGCCGCCGCCCACGGAGAGGGGATGAGCTACAGCGGTTTCATCAATGCGCTTTCCATCGGGGGCGTGAAGCTTAACAGGAAGATGCTGGCAAAACTGGCCATGGAGGACCCGGGGGCGTTCGATTTCCTGGTGGGCGAGGTAAAGGGTTCCCAGAGCAGGTGAGCCCTTCGACAGAGTTTACCCTGAGCCTCAAGGGGCGAAGGGCTCAGGGCAGGCAGTTGAACAGGAAGGCAGTGAAGAAGAACCTTTCGCTTCGCCAGCTGGGCGACCATAGCCGCGAGATAAAGGCGCTTGCGGCGGTGCGCCTGGCGAAGAACAGGCGGCGTAGCGGCAGGTTCATCGTTGAAGGGGTGAAGAGCATTATCACCGCCTTTGGGTCGGGCTTTCCCGTGCGGCGTCTCTACCTTTCCGAGGGATTCTGGCGGGGCGGCAACGCCGCAGGGCTGGCGGCGAAGTCGGAGAGTAGCGGCGTTCCCTTGTGCCTCCTTTCAGAAAGGGCGTTCCGCCGCTTGAGTGATCTTCCCTCGCCACAGGGAGCATTGGCCGTTGCCGATCTGCCGGGCCCTCCCGGTAGCCTGGGGGATTTCTGCAGGGGCAAGCAGATACTGGCCGCCCTGGAAGGGGTGCAGGATCCCGGGAATGTCGGCGCTGTGATCCGTACGGCGCGCGCGGCAGGCTTCAAGGGTTTGATTCTCTGCGAAGGATGCGCCGACCCTTACTCATCAAAGGCGGTGCGCGGGTCGGCGGGGGCCGTGTTCGGATTGCCCCTCTATACGGAGGCAAAGCGCGAGCAGATAGCGTCCATGGCGCGGCGTGGCGGTTAC
>CBDVCL010000329.1:0-3405 GCA_965372475.1 uncultured bacterium
CAAGCCGACGGAGTTGACGTAAACGTTTCCCCTGCCGCTGTCATAGGCCCAGCCCGTACCGTACCAATCCGGCGATCCCCCCCTGGTCACATAATATACACTGCCACCCTCTGGGCTGACATCGGTTCCAACCGGATGTGTGCACCTGACGAGAGGCAACACGTCGATATATCGGGAGAAAGGGAAATCCGAAGCGCAGTCCAGGGCGCTGGGCCATTTCCCGCCCCAATCGCTGTAGTAGATCTTGCAAGCGCCCCTGATCGCCGAGATATTGCCCTTGGTGGCGCCTTCCCTCGCTTTCTCCAGGATAACGGCGAAACGGGGTATGGCGATCATGGACAGGATACCAATGATCGCCACGACGATCATCAGTTCGAGCAGAGTAAAGCCCCTCTCATTTCTTCTTGCGCTCTTCATATTGCACCACCGCTACTTCGGCCTCATCCAGCATTCGCCTCGACAACTCGTCAGGATAGTCCCCAAGATAAGTGACCTTGCCCACACCCGCGTTGATCAGCATCTTGGCGCATACCACGCAGGGGAAGACCGTCGAATATAGCTCGCTCCCCTCTATACTCACCCCATGCAAAGCGGCCTGGATTATAGCGTTCTGTTCCGCGTGCAAGCCGCGGCACAGTTCGTGCCGCTCACCACGCGGCACCTTCAGCTTCTCCCGCAAGCATCTCACCTTCTCGCAGTGAACAATGCCGCGCGGCACGCCATTATAGCCGGTAGCCAGCACACGCTTGTCCTTTACCAGGACAGCCCCTACCTGCCAACGCAAGCAGGTGGAACGCCGTGCCACCAGCTCGGCAATGGCCATGAAATACTCGTTCCAATTGGGCCGCTTGCGTTTCTTGACCATGCCTATCTTCATCCACAGATTACACCCTACTCCGCCCCCGCGCTTGTCTGCTGACAAGCAGACGCGGGGGCTACGCAGGGCAGGCCAGCCTTCGCACCAGGGCAGGGCGAAAGGCTATGGCGTCCCAGGCAGATTTCACAAACCCATTTCCGGGGAAACGATCCTCAGCCGCTCTTCCCTGAGTAAAGGGGAAATTCAGCGCCGAACTCCTTCACTTCCGCCCTCACCTTGGCCAGGGCCTTTTCGTCCTCCAGATCCTCCAGCACCCGCACGATCCAGGCGGCGACTCTCGCCATCTCCTCCTCCTTCATACCGCGCGTGGTCAGGGCCGGGGTGCCGATGCGCACGCCGCTCGTGACCATTGGCTTTTGCTTATCATAGGGGATGGAATTATAATTCACCGTGATCCCCGCCTTTTCCAACGCCTGTGCCGCCGGCTTGCCCGTCAGGCCCCTGGGGCTAAGGTCGACCAGGACCAGGTGCGTGTCCGTGCCGCCGCTCACCAGTCGCGACCCTCCCTTGACCAGTTCTTCGCCCAAGCGTTGCGCGTTGGCTATCACCTGCTTCTGGTAATCAACGAATTCCGGGCGCATCGCCTCGGCAAAGCATACCGCCTTAGCGGCGATGGTGTGCATCAGGGGCCCTCCCTGCAGGCCGGGGAAGACGATGCTATCGATGTCCTTGGCCAGGTCCTCGCCGCAGAGGATCATGCCGCCGCGCGGCCCGCGCAAGGTCTTGTGCGTGGTAGAAGTGACGACGTGGGCGTGACCTACCGGGCTCGGATGCTGCCCTGCGGCTATCAGCCCGCAGGGATGCGCGATATCGGCCATCAGCGACGCGCCGACCTTGTCCGCCACCTCGCGAAACCTGGCGAAATCCACGCTGCGTGGATAAGCGGTGGCCCCGGCGATGATCACCTTTGGCTTTGCCTCCTTGGCGTCACGCTCCAGCGCCGCGAAATCGATCAGTTCGGTCTTGGGGTCGACGTTATACTGAGTAGACTTGAAGAAGATCCCCGAAAAATTAACACTGTGCCCGTGCGTCAGGTGCCCGCCCGCCTGCAGGTTCATGCCCATTATCGTATCGCCCGGCTCAGCCAGCGTCAGTAAAGCCGCCATGTTCGCCTGGGAACCGGCGTGGGGCTGGACGTTGGCGTGTTCCGCCTTGAACAGTTTCTTCGCCCGGTCACGCGCGAGGTCCTCCACGCGGTCGATGTTCTCACAGCCCTGGTAATACCTCCTGCCCGGGTATCCTTCCGCGTACTTATCGGTCATCGTGGACCCCAGGGCCTCGAGCACCGCCGGGCTGGTATGGTTTTCGGAAGCTATCATCTTCAGCGTCTCTTGCTGGAGCGCGAGGTCGTCTTCCAATATGCCGGCCACTTCCTTATCGTTCTTCTTTATCGCGTCGAACAATGTATGCCTCCTTATTGAAGTCGCTCGTTATTCGTCGCTCGTCGCCCGCGCTTATTATCTTTACTCACGAGCAACCCTTCGACTCGCCCTTGGGCTAGGATGGCTCGCCTGCACTGAGCGAACGAAGTGAGTCGAAGTGCTCAGGGCAAGAAGGACCCTGAGGATAATCGAAGGGCGAGAAACGAGCAACGGGTGACTACTTATCCGTCAATAAGACCGATCCGTCTCACGTGCCTCTCCTCCCCCGAGAAATCCGTGCTGAAGAAGGCGCGTATTGCCTTCGCCGCGCCGTCCCAGGGCATGCTCCGCTCTCCCAGCACGATAATGTTCGCGTCGTTGTGCTCGCGGCTGAGCCTTGCCACCTCCTCGGCATAGCATAGCGCCGCCCTGACGCCCTTGACGCGGTTAGCGACATAGGACATGCCCAGGCCCGTTCCGCACACAAGCACTCCCCAACGGCAACGCCCCTGCGCCACCGCTTCCGCCACCGACCGACCGACAGGCGCGTAGTCGCACACCTGCTCTGAATCCGCGCCAAAATCCTCTACCTCAAAACCCATCTCGGCAAGCAGGGCCTTTGCCTTTTCCTTGTACTTGTATCCCCCGTGGTCTGAACCGATCGCTACTTTGCCTTTGTCCATTGTTCCCTTGGCGACAAGCCCTTCTAGTATTGAGTGATGAGTGATGGGTATTGGGTCTTTGGCGCAAAGCCACCCAATACTCACTACTCCGCCAGCATCTTTAATATCGGTTAGTCCCCGGAGGGGGCAATACCCAATACTAGTCACAGCTTCTCAACCAACTTCCTAATCGCCTCGTCTATATCCTTGAGCGCCGCGGCATATACCTTGGCGTTACCGCCGATCGGGTCGGCCACGTCCCCCTTCAGGCCGACATATTCCTTCAGCACATGAACCTTGTTCTTCATCGCCGGTAACTTGCCGAGGATGGCCTGTTGCTGCTTTTTCGTCATCGTCAGCACCAGGTCTACTTGCTGAAACATCTGCGGCATCAGGGGAGTGGAACGGTGCCCGGAAACGTTCTGTCCCTCTTTCTTCAGCAGGTCCACCACCTCCGTGGGAGGAGGGGAACCAGGGAAAGCACCGATCCCCGCGGAAAGGCACT
>CBDVCL010000330.1:0-3392 GCA_965372475.1 uncultured bacterium
GCACGCCGTTAGTGCCCGGCTCCTTGATGCGCCAGGCGCCGTCGGTGATCGTGCCTACGTTCGCCCCCGCGATCCATACCTCGAACTGGTTTCCTGTCATCACCACGCGCACCTGCTGCATGTTGCCGCTGAAGTTCTTGTTGCCGTCGCCGATGTTGAGGCCCGTTATCTCGCCCACCTGGATCATGCCCGCCTCGGAATCGTCCGGGGCGTAGTAGAGCCGCACGTAACCCGCGCCGGCGTTGTTGGGGTAGACCTGCATGTAGTAGTGCGCTCCCGTGCTCTCCTGGTAGCGCAGGATCAGCCCATTATCCCCGCCGTTGTTCAGCCCCCAGTAGTCCATCTGCACCGTGCCGTCGAAGACGGTGGAATTGGCGTGGATGGCGATCATTATCTGGAAGTTATCGTGTGTCGCCCTGCCCGGATTGGTGTTCTCATTGTAGTACCCCGCGTTGGGCGGCGCGCCAATGAAACGCGTCTGTATCCAGCCCGCCATGGCGTCGTCCACCGAGAAATCATCAAAGGCCACCTGTGAGACGCCGAGGAAGCAGGAGGGATTGTTGTATGCCAGGGTGTATTCGATGATACCGCCCGTCATTATCGTCGCCGGCGCCGCCACCTTATCCACCACCATCACCTCGGGGGCAAGCACGGTGTAGTCGGCTATGTTTGACGTGAGGAGCGGCTTGGCGTCCGCGGTGCGGTCAAAGGTGTTGGGGTAGACGCCCGGCGCGGTGCCGGTGTCGACCTGCATGTCTATTATCACCGAACGGCGTTCGCACGGATTCACCGTGCCAAAGCACCACTCGTACAAGCCGCCACCCAGGTCGGTAGCCGCGGGATTGCTGCCGAGCATGGTGAATTCCGCCGGTATCTGGTCCTGCAGGCACATGTCCGTGTCCTGCGTGCCCTTGTTCTCGTACATCAGGGTATATTGAAAGGTGTCCTGGGGGAAGCCCTGGCTGGGCGCAACTATCTTGGTGAGGCCGCTCTCCGAGGGCTCGGGAGCGAGGAAGTCAATGATGTTCTCCATGAAGCGTGATGAGCCGGCCGGCGCGGGGAGGCAGGCCATATCCTCCGTACCGGCCCAGGAAGTGGCAAGCGAGTCCATGTAGACGAACACCTTGCCGGCGTCGCGCGGCGACTGGATATCGCCGCAACCGACGTAGGCCATGGCGTAGGTGATGGTATCGGCCGGGAAATCACTCGCGCCCAGGTTCTTGAGGATAGGCGTGCCGCTGCCGTGCGTGCCGATGGGGAAGCCGCCCAGCGCCCAGGAGTTGGGCATCGTCCAGGCCGCCCCACCCATGTCCACGTAGTCGGTGCCGAAATTCATCATCTTCGCTAGATCGCCGGCGTTGTTGGTAAGGCGCGGGTCGCTTGTGCCGTCGAAGACTACGCCGCTCGTGGTAAATCCGGGGATGTTTATCCAGGTGTTGAGGTAATTCATCAAGGCGTCATTGCGGTCGGTGAAAGCTGAGTTCTCACCGTTGAGGAACAGCCCGCCGCCATTCTCAAGGAAGGTGTTAAAGGCCGCCGTATCCGCGGCGGTTATCGCGTCGCAGGCGCTCTTGGTAAACCTGTTGTCCCAGACCTGGTCGAAATCGGTGATGGAGAGCCCCATTCCCGACAGCTCATCCGTGAAGCCGCTATCAGCGCCGCCGCAGGGGGAACAGATCACAGTGACGTTGTGGCCAAAACAGAGCATCGCGTCGATGAACGACTGCTCACCGAAGCCGCAGTCGTTATTGCCGACATAAAGGATGTTCTGGGGCGCGGGCGCCCCGGTCGCCCAGTCGGCGCGCAGGGGCGTGCTCGCAGCCGCGATCACGGCCACACAGAGGACAATTACGGGATATTTGAAGCTTGTTCGTTTCATCGTCTGGTCACCCGGTGGTGAGACACCTCCGCACTTCCTTCTACTTAATATTTACCACATTTTTGAGTTTTGTCAATGGGGGGGAGTAGAACGGAACAGGAGTGGGTTAAGCGGTTATTGATGTGTTATCAAAGGGTTGTATAGTTGCAGGGTCCTATGGTTGTAGGGCAACTGAAGGACATCAAGGGACTTTGGACTCTGGACTCTGGACTCTGGACGTTAGACGTTAGACGTTGGACGGCCCTATTTCCTATAGAAGTCCCTCCCGTAATTGACGAATTCTTCCGCCATGGCATCGACCCTGTCCGCGGTATGCCCCGCCGCGTCCGGGTCGGCATACCACTGGGCTATGAAGCCGCCGTTGAAGCCGGCGAAAGCGTCTATCAGCTTGCGCGCGTAGGCGCGTATCTCCTGCGGCGAACCCTGGTTCATCATCTTCTGGATGTCCACGGGACAGTAGAAGCACAGCTTACCGCCCCAGCCCTGCGCCAACTTCTCTACCCCCATGTTCTGCTGCTGGTCCATCTGGATCACCTGCAGTCCCGCCTCATTCAGCCCGTCCAGGATCTCCACGATGTAGCCGCAGGAATGCAGCATGGTGATGATGCCCTTACCCCGCGCGAAGCTGTATACCCGCTCATAGCGCGGCTTGAAGAACTCATCGAACACCTCAGGCGGCAGCATCAGGCGGTCCTGGAAACCCCAGTCGTCCGCCGTTATCATGCCGTCCACGCCGATCTCCGCCAGGTGCTTGAGCTGATCCAGCGCCTTGTCCGCGAAGATGTCCAGCAAGCGATTCAGCCCGTCCGGGTTGACCAGGTAGTCCGTCCAGGCGTTGTCGTGACCGCGCAGGTATTCCAAGCGGTGCATCAACTGGAAATCAACGCCCGCGAGGATAAACTTCTCCTCCCTGTTCCCCTCCACCAGCTTGCGGTAGGGCTCGTAACGCCTTGCCACCGTGAAATCGGCAAAGGGGTAACTGTCCAGCATCGCGTAATCCGTCAGGGGGTGCACCTTCACCTGTCCCATCGTCTTGTCCCCCGCCACCTTCTCCCAGACACAGCCCCATTCATCCTCGCCCTCCTGCTTCGGCTTGAAGTCCGGATCGACCCAGTCCCAGCAGTTGATGATGTCCGTGCCCCACTTCTCCGGCAGGCAGACGGGAACGCGGTCGGGCTTGTCAAAGGTCACTGCTTTGATCACGCGTTCTTTTGAAGTCATCATTCAGTTCCTAGTTCCCAGTTCCAAGTTCCAAGTTTCAGGTTCTCAGTTGCATCTTCCTCGACCATCTCAATACAGCTTTCTCAGTTCCGTGCCCTTGTAGTAGAACTTGAGTATCTCGTCATACTTCCTGCCCAGCGTCGCCTGTTTCGCCGCGCCTATCTGGCAAAGCCCGACGCCATGGCCCCAGCCGCCCCCCCTAAGCACTATTCTATCCGAACCGGCGAAACGGCGAATCGGCGAACCGGCGAGCGCCGCGCCTGCCCGCCATAGCCTCGGCGAAGGCGGGTCG
>CBDVCL010000331.1:0-3391 GCA_965372475.1 uncultured bacterium
CGTCGCCCAGCTTTTCCTTCGAGCGAAAGGCAACCATGGCGCGGTGTTCCTTTTCCGAACGCACGAGCACCTCCACCTCGGGTACTCCGGGAATTTCGAGCATATCCAGCTTAGCGCAAAGCTCTACGCACTTCTCGGTAGATATACGACCCGCGCGCCGATCGCTGATCCTGCCGTCGCCGTCCAGCGTGGCGAAGTTCGCGCGCGCCGCGACGTCGCCCTTCTCCAGCTTGAAGTCCACGCCGGCGGCGGAGAGAGCTCCCCGCCCTATGTCATACTCCAGGGGGTCGTAGCCGAACAGCCCCAGGTGTGCCGGGCCGCTGCCGGGTGTAATGCCCTGCGCGATCGGCAGGTGAAGACCCAGAGCCGATTCTCGCGCCAGCTTGTCCAGGTTCGGCCGTTTCGCCGCCGCCAGGGCAGAGGGCGCGCCGGAACGCGAGTAACCGCCGATGCCGTCAGCTACAACCAGGGCTATCTTACGCTGATTAGTTTGCACGAGCTTCTTCAAGAGCTCCATTGGAACCGGCATAGCATCCTCCTCCACAATACAATAATCATGCTTCAGAAAACACAAACGCGGCTGCAAAGTCCGCGGAAGCGAAGCAATTCTAGCTGTCCTTCCGTCTGCTGTCAATAAAAAAAGACGGTGGTGAATATAGGCTCGGCCTTCGGCTGGGCGCAGCAGCCGCCTGCGCGAGAGGGCTACGGCGTGACCCGAGCAGCGGCCCTACTACCAACGGGGGCGAGAGGAGTGTTCTTGATTGACACGGCGTTCGATGCGTGCTATATTGTGTCAAAATCAGGGAGAAGAGAAAGATGCCTGACGATAAGAACAAAGAGAGTAATGCCCGAGAAGCGGACCGCGTCGCCATGCGCGTTCCCTGCCACTTCTCTATTGGCCAGGGGCTGGCGGGCGAGGTGGTGCGGCGCCCCGCCGCCGGCTCGGGATGCTACCTGGTTAACCTCAGCGGCAAGGGCATGCAGATCTCCACGAACCTGCTCATCCGCGAGGACGTCAAGCTCACCGCGGGCCTTGGTTTCGACAAGGAGAAGCGCACCGTTGATTTCATCTTCAAAGTGAAATGGTTGCGCAAAAACAGCTTCAAGGCATATGGCTCATATTCTTATGGCCTGGAGTTCCTGCAGATAAAGCCCGGTGACCGCGATTTTCTGCACCGCATCTACGACCGTGAAAAGAAGAACCTGGATGAGAAGACGATCGTTGACGACTGACGCCTGGATTCGGGCCTGGGATCTCGGAGCTTGGACCTCGCAGAAGAAAACGTGAAGCGGATCTGATGAGATCCGCTTTCTTCTCATCTTCCCACTTCCTCGCTTCCCACTTCTCCGCCTCCAAGATCATAAACAACCACCTTCACCCTCCCCCAATCACGGCAGTAGCCAAAGGTCCAGATGAAGTAGACGTTGCCCTTGCCGTCCATCACGACAGGGCGCTGCAGCGGATAGTCGGTACTGGGGTATGACTTCGAACAGTATTCCCTATTCCACTTGCCGCCCGGGCCATAGACAGTGATACGCCTGCCGTCCGCTCCGCTCGAGATGAAGTAGAACTCCCCCGCGTCGCTCACGCCGAGGAAGCGCGAAAGGTAACGTTCCGTCTTCACCAGTTCTACTTCCCTTGCCTCGCCCTCACCGTCCAGGGGGTAGCAACGCAGTGTCGCCTGCTCGCCCCGGTAAGAGAACAGCCACAACAGTCCGCCACGGCAAGCAAAGGAGTTGCCCGTCCAAGGGTACTCGCGCCGCGCTTTCAGCTTGCGACCGTAAACGCTCACCTTGCGCTTGGCATAGTCTCCCAGCACGAGGTATCCCTCGCAGAACTCTAGCCAGTCCACCCCCTCAACTCCCGGCAGTTCGGCATTCTTCACGCCGCCGCGCCGCGGCGCCATTAAGAGCCTACCGCTCTGGTTGTCGTAGAGATAGAAGGCGCCCTTGTCACCGCAAGCCCCTGCCGTAATATACAACGCGTCGCCACCCTTGACCTCCCGCACCGCCTCCTTGCCGCCCACCTGCATCACCCTATCGTTAACGCTGTCGATGAGGTAGACCCGTCCCTCAGGTCCGAGGAATAGCCCTTCCGGGCCGGCGCGAGGCCTGTGACGCACGCCGTGCGTGGTCTGCAGCCAGCATCCCACGCGGCCGCCATAGGGGCTCCATTCATACTGCGCTAGCACGCGCGGCTCGGGCGCATCCATTATCTCTAGTGCGGGGACACTAGCAGCACAAGATAGGAACGCTGTGAATAATATTGCTGTCCTCATGGATGGTAGCCGGTTGTCGGCTTTCGGTTGTCGGGGGTCGCAGGCGGCGATTCCCGACCGCCGACGCCCGACGCACGAACAAATTACTCCCCCACCACCTTCACGATCAATTTACGCTTACGCGCCCGGTTGTCGAAGTCAAGGAATACCAGTTGCTGCCAGGTGCCCAACTGCAGGCCGCTCTTCTCAAAGGGGACGCTAAGCGATGGGCCAATCAGGGCGGCGCGCACGTGCGAGTAGCCATTGCCGTCACCCCAGCGGGCATCGTGCCGGTAGTCGATACCCTCGGGCGCCATTCTCTCCACCGCTTCTTTCAGGTCCTCCAACACTCCATTTTCATACTCGATACTGGATAGCGCGCCCGTCGAGCCGGGCACGAACACGGTGGCAACACCGCTCTTGATGCCGCTCTTCTCCACCGTCTCCTGCACCTGGCGCGTGATATCGATGATATCCGTGCGCCCGTTGCTGTCAAGTGATATGCCGCCTGAGTACACAGTCATGATTGCCTCCTCGCTTGAATGCACCAATCCTGCCTTCGCTATGGAAAAGGCGAATAAATCCCAATATGTGATTGCTCTATCAGGGAATAACGGCTACGACCTATCTCTCGCGATGAGCGCGGCCTGTATAACAGCCACAGCGAGAAAGAAGAATGAGCTGTTGACGATGAGAAGGCCAAACGGGTTATCATAAGGGCAGGCCCCCGGCGATAGGCCCTTGAAGCTAAGTATTGCATAGGTCAGGGACAAGGAAAGGCTGCACAAACCGGCCAGAACATAGCCGAATCTCACAGAGATGATCAGTGAGCCCCCGATTATCAACAGTATATACAGGGGGAGATAATACATCCTGTCCAGCGGGGAAAGCAGATGCATAATCAACGTAATAAATAGCAAATCGACGATAAGATGCTGGTAAAGAAGGAACTTGTGAAACCTTCGTTGATAGAGGAGCAGGTAGTCAGCAACCGCCAACCCCATAAAGAAGGCTTTCGCCGTTTATAATACCTTCAAATTCATTTTGATTAGCTCGAGCGCAAAACCAAGGAACACAGCCAGCACTACGACCGTCACCAGCACCCTCAGCTCAATGCACCAGATGAGCTTGCG
>CBDVCL010000332.1:0-3389 GCA_965372475.1 uncultured bacterium
ACCGCGCCCTGCCTGAGCACGTTGTTCATCATGTCCATCAGCTCCTCCTTCAGCCGTGCCTTGCCCTGGGAATCGTTGATCTCCTCGGAAAGCCTGTCGGCCAGGACGTTGATCACCATGTCCTTGAACTGCGCGCGGCGGTCCTTGATCTCCTTGTCCAGCTCCAGGTTGTCGCGCGGGTGAGCCAGGGTGACCGTCACTTTTATGTAGCGGCTCTCGGCATCGGCCAGGTTGACGATGAACTCGCCCAGCTCGAAGATCTTCGCCGGCTCGGGCTTAATCAGGGTCACCTCCGGCTCCTCGGTGGTGTGGGTCTGCATCAGCAGCATCACCGTGCCAATGCCCACGGCCGCGAGGATCAAGATGATCGTCACCGCCAGCATGATCACCATATTCAGCAGCTTCCTTACATCCCTTTCTCCCTTTTCCGCCATCTCATACCTCCTCTTTAGTTGGTGCTATTCGCTTTTGATGATTATTATGTCCACTCGCCTGTTGAGCTTGCGCCTCGTCTCGTCCTCGTTGGGAACCAGGGGACGGTGGCTGCCGTAACCGGCGGCGGAGAGCCTGGCCGGTGAGAGCTTTTCCCGCACCACGAAATACTTGAGCACGTTCACCGCCCGCGACGTGGAGAGTTCCCAATTGGAGGGGTAACGCCCCGAGCTGATGGCCAAGTCACAGGTGTGCCCCTCGATCACCACCTGGTTGTCCGTCTGCTTGAGGATCACCGCCAGCTCGTGCAGGATGCCCTCGACGGCGGGAAGCAGGCCCGCCTCTCCCACGCGAAAGAGCACCTTGTCCGTCAAAAGGGTTATCACCAGGCCGCGCTCACTCTTGCCCATCGTCACCTTGTTGGTCAGCCCCTTCTCAGCGATCGCCTCCTCCAAGCGCACCTGTATCGCTTCCAGTTGCTGGTCGCCCGAACCGGCGAGGAAGGTGTAGCGCTGCTGCGCCGTGCCGCCGACGCCGCCCATCAGGGCGTCGCTGCCCGACAAGACGCCGAAACGTTTGGCGATCTCGATGTGGATCTTCTTATACTTGCTGGCGTCTGACGCCGAGGTCGCATACATTACGATAAAGAACGCAAGCAACAGCGTGATCATGTCGGCGTAGGTCAGGAGCCAGCGCATGCCGCCGCTGGATTCCATCTCCAAGCCCTCATCCTTCTTCTCTCGCCGTTTCGGCATTAGGCCCCTCCTCCCTCTTCCGCCTCAGCGGCCGCCGCGATCTTGGTCTTGGGCGGCATGAAGGCCTTCAGCTTCTCCTCGACGATGCGAGGGTTATCACCTGCAGATATAGAAAGAATGCCCTCCAGCATCACCTCGCGCAGCAGCACCTCCTTCTTGCTGTTGGCGGCCAGCTTGAATGACATCGGCAGGAAGACGATGTTAGCGAAGGAGATGCCGTAGAAGGTGGCGATGAAAGCGAGCGAGATGGCGCCGGCCAGCTGCGAGGGGTCGTCGACGGAAGCAAGCGCGTGCACCAGCCCCATCACCGTACCGATGATGCCGAAAGTCGGGCAGTAGCCCCCCAGGGCGCCGTAGAAGCCGGCGCCGACACCGTGGCGGCTCTCGAGAAAAGCGATGTCTGTTTCTAATATGTTGCGCACCAGCTCGATGTCCGTGCCGTCGACCACCAACTGCAGGCCCTTCTTGAGGAAGTCGTTCTCGATCGCATCGGTCTCCTCTTCCAGGCCGAGCAGGCCCTCGCGGCGGGCCTTGGTGGCGAAACCGACCATGGTCTCGATCATCTGCTCCGCTGAAAGGTCATCGGTGACGAAGCACTTCTTGGCGATGTTGATGGCGTCCTTGGTCACCTCCGGCGGAACACTGGCCACGGTGGCGCCGAAGGTGCCGATGACCACGATCATGAAGGCCGTAAGCTGAAAGAATGCCCCTACGTGGGTACCCTCCATTATCGCCGCGACGATCAGGAAGGCCCAGGCTCCAACGATACCGATAAGAGTACTAAGATCCATCATCTCCTCCTTTAGTTGAGTTTATGCTGTTTACGATATTCCATGCCGTTGCCGATCTCGTCCAGGAACTTGCTCTCCAGGCGGTCGGCTGAATATATATATTCATCGTGCCGCCTTTGCCGCAAGTTCTCCAGCACCCGCTTATCCTTGGCCGAGCCGACCAACTCGTCCCGCTTGCCCTCCAGCTTGGCGAGGAGCTCCTCGAGGCGGTCGATCTGGCTCTCTATGTCTTCTCCCAGCCCGGCGATGAATTCCTGGTAGAGCAGCACCTCGCGCAGTTCCACCTTCCCCTCGACCTTCTTTCCCAGGTCCTTGAGATGCTCGCGCTGTTTGGTCTCCAGCTTGAGCAGCTTGCGGCGCTCCTCCTCCAGCCGCCGCTGCAGCTCGGCCAGCTCGCGCTTTAGTATGTCCTCGCGCAGGCGCTTGTACATCAGGACTTTTTCTAAGTTGAATTTGAATCTTTTCATTGCTTTATCGCCGTTGCTCGTTATTCGTTGCTCGTTGCTCGCATTAATGCACGAACGACTAACGACGAACGACTAACGACTGCTTAACCATTGCCCGTAGCTGCCCCGTTCGCCTCAGCGACCCCTTTGGCTTCAAACAGCCCCCTTAACTGCGAGAGCGTATCCTCAAACGCCACGCTCTCCCCCACTTCCTGCTGCAGGAAGGCGTTGATGCCGTCTATGTGTTTCACAGCCTCGTCTATCGCCGCGTTGCTGCCGGCAACATAGGCGCCAATATTGATCATGTCTTCGGTCGCAGCGTAGTCCGCCAGCATGCGCCGCAGGCGCCGCGCGCCGGCCAGGTGCTCCGCCGAGGCGATGTCGATCATCAGCCGGCTCACGCTGGCCGATATGTCCACAGGCGGATAGTGACCGCGCTCGGCCAGCTGGCGTGACAGCACGATGTGCCCGTCCAGGATGGCGCGCACCGAATCGGCGATGGGCTCGTTCATGTCGTCCGCTTCGACCAGTATCGTGTAAAGCCCCGTGATACTGCCGCGGTGAGCGGTAGTGCCCGAACGCTCCAGCAGGCGCGGCAACATCGAAAAGACAGAGGGCGGATAGCCCTTGGTCGCCGGCGGCTCACCCGCCGCCAGCCCGATCTCGCGCTGGGCCATCGCCAGGCGGGTAACGGAGTCCATCATCAGGATCACTTTCTTGCCCTGGTCACGGAAATACTCGGCGATGGCCGTGGCGGTAAAAGCGCCCTTGAGACGCACCATGGGCGGCTGATCAGAGGTCGCCACGACAACCACCGAACGGGCCAGGCCTTCCGTTCCCAGGTCACGCTCGATGAAGTCACGCACCTCGCGGCCGCGTTCCCCGACCAGGCCGATAACGTTGACCTCCGCTGAGCTGTATCGCGCTATCATCCCCAACATCGTGCTCTTGCCCACGCCGCTGCC
>CBDVCL010000333.1:0-3382 GCA_965372475.1 uncultured bacterium
CACAACTAAGAGAACTCCCGCACAACGAAAGACCACGCGAACGCCTCCTGCGCTGGGGACCCCGCTTGCTTTCTGACCGTGAGCTCCTGGCAGTCATCCTTGGCACCGGCAGCCGGGCGGAAGACGTGCTCAGCCTCAGCGGCAGGTTACTCAAAGAAGCCGGTGACTTGAGCGGTCTTCGCCGCCAGCGCCTGCCCCTGCTGCTTAAGTGCCCGGGCCTCGGCCCCGCCAAGGTGGCGCGCATCGCCGCCGCGCTTGAGATCGTCGCGCGTCTGGACGCCCCGTCCCCGAAAGACAGTATCCCTATCAACTCGCCACGGCAGGCCTACCGCGCCATAGCCGCCGAGCTCGCTTACCGCGAAGTAGAGGAGCTCTGGGTATTGATCCTCAACGCCAAGAACGCCCTGCTTGAGAAAACGATGATCTCGCGCGGCGGACTCAACTTCGCCGCGGCGCACCCGCGGGAAGTGTTCCGGGAATGCATCCTCCTGAACGGCGCGGCGATCATCCTCGCCCACAACCACCCCAGCGGCGACATTACACCATCGGCCTCGGACGAGCGAACCACCGCGGAACTCGCGAAATGCGGGCGCCTTCTAGGCATCCCCGTACTAGACCACATCGTCCTCGCCGGGGGCAAATTTGTCAGCTTGAAAGAGAGCGGCGCGATGAGCGCCTAGGTGGCATAGAGTTTAGCTGGTGTGCTATCTTGCGCCGGAAAGGCGAAGCAAGAAGTTCCGCCCGGCACACCGTAGGGGCGTATCCGCCTTCGACAAGGGCTACGGCGGACATGTTGCAGTACGCCCCTACCAGAGCGCAGGCGGGTGTTCTCCGCGTTCACCTGAAGAACACCGCAATCACCGCCTGGAAAGACATCTTCAGGTCATGCCAGCAGCGAATGCGCAAGAGCCTCTTCAACATATACCCCGGCCGGCCAAAAAAGCGACGGTGCACCACCTTGTAGTAGTGCTCGATCTCCTTCCTGCTGATCGTCGGCAATTCCATTACCGGACGCGCCCAGTCGTAGTCGGACCATCCCCCGGCGTCCTTGATATACCCCTTCTCCTTGGCCCAGCCGTACATCTCTGTCCCCGGGTAGGGCGTTGTTATATTGAAGACGGCGATGTCCGGGTCTATCTCTATGGCGAAGCCGATGGTCTTCTCTATCGTCTCCTTCGTCTCCCCCGGATTACCGAGCATGAAGGCCGCCCTTGTCTCCACGCCCAGCCGCTTGGTCATGGTGATAACCTCTTTTACCCCGGCCAGTTTCATCGGCTTCTTCACGCCTCGCAAGATCTCGTCGCTACCCGACTCTACGCCATAGCACACTTGGTGGCAGCCCGACCCCTTCATCGCGCGCAGTGTCTCCTCGTCCACGAAATCCGTGCGCGCGAAGCAAGACCAGGTTATGTCCACGCCCTGCTCGAGCAGCAGGTGACAGAACTCACGCACTTTATCCTTGAATACCGTGAAGGTGTCGTCATAGAAGGTGATCTCCCTCACGCCGAAATCCTTCTTCAGCCACTTGATCATCTCCACCAGGTAGCGGGGTGAATGCGCGCGCATCCTCCTGCCGAGGTAGAAGCCGTAGCAATAGGTGCATCGGCCGGGGCACCCCCGCGAGGAGACCACGCTCACTACCGGGGAGCGCTTGTAAGCGCCTATCGAGGCCCGGTAGCGGGTCATGGGCAGGAGATGATACGCGGGAAAAGGCAACTCGTCCAAATCCGCCAAGAAGGGCCTATCAGGATTGTGGACGTGTTTCCCGTCCCGCGCGAAGGAAAGGCCGAGGATCTTCTCTGCCTTCTCCCCACTTACCAGTTCGCAAAAGGTCAGCTCACCCTCTCCCCTCACCACGTAATCAACGTTCTCGTCAGCCAGCACCTCGTCCGTCATCACCGCGGCATGAACACCTCCCAAGACCACCTTCGCGCCGGGGAACTTGCCGCGGCACACAGCGGCGATCTTCAAAGCGTTATCGATCAAGTTGGTCGTAGCGGTGACGCCAACATAGGCGGGTTCTTCTATCGCTGATAACCACTGCTCGAGCAAGGAGACAGCCATCCCTTCCGCTTCCATATCCAGGATCCTTACGCCGTGGCCTTTCTTCTCCAGGTATGCGGCGAGATAGGCCAGGCCCAAAGGAGGCATGCAGCTCCCCAGCTTGCTCCAGAGGCTGCCCCGCGCCCTCACCCACGGCGGATTGATCAACAACACCGCCTTATCCGCTCCTTTATCAACCATCGTTCGCTTCACGCTTCGCCTTCTTCTTTCCCCGCCCTCTCTTCCCCACGCACCGGGCACAGCTTCTGAAAATTACAGCGGCCGCAGATAACGGCGTTGGTGGTGCCGGGGAAGTTCTCCTCCTCTGCCTTGTTCCCTTCAACGTCGCTGAGCAGGCGACGCATATCCGCCACACTGCCGCGCATGTATTCCTTCATCGCGTCTATGTCGCCTTCTGCCACACCGTTCTCCACCATCCGGTCCAGGTACAAGTTATACTCGGTGATGCGCAGCTTGTCCAAGGGCGCTTGCCATTTCCCCGCGCCATAGAGGGCATAGCACACCAGTTGCATCTTGTTGTCCCGGCTATCGCTCTTGCCCGTCTTCCAATCCACGATATGGAATAGCTCGTTCTCGCGGTAGGCCAGGTCCAACACGGCGTGTATCTTGACGTCGTCCAGGCGAAAGCTGTCGAACTCCTCTACCTGGATGAAATCCCCGCGCGGCATCTCGTGCAGCTTAGCGTAGTAAGCCGAGCTGTAGAAGTTGTCCAGGCACTTCTCTACGTGCTCCCAGCTCCCCTTCCATTCCTCCTCGCTCACCGCGACCTCGTATTCATGCTCATACAGAGCCAGCGTCTTGGGACGCTGGCGATACGTTCCCTGGCGCGACGAGCGATAGTCCGCGCGCATGCGTTCCCGGGTCTTGTCAATGATCTCCTTTGGCAACAAGGGAGGCACGCCGTTCTTCAGGTTTGTCATCGTGCGGCGGATGCATTCGTGCACCACCTGCCCCTGCCACATCTGCCTGGTGGTCAATTGCTTGAGGACGTATATCTCCCTCGTCTTCTCGTCCGCGTCCATCTCCCAGCCGCCCCAGGAGCCGTAGTAATGGTAGTAGTAACGCCGCGGGCATTGCTGGAAGGTGACATCGCGGGAAATGGACCAGGAGAATTCGTTAGTTAGACGAGGCATACACGTTCTCCAGATAAGTAATTCGAAGTTCGGAATTCGAAATTCGGAGTTACCCGAGTGCGCGCCTACGCAATTCCGCACCCCGAGTTCCGCATTCCGAATTACCTACCGTCTCTCTCTCCGTTCAATCTCATCCATCAACTGCCTTCGTTCACGAATGTGCGCTCTTATCTTCAAGAAGGCCT
>CBDVCL010000334.1:0-3377 GCA_965372475.1 uncultured bacterium
CATCATTACCTTGCTGATCTCTTTAAACGGCATGGCTTCACCTCCTTATGGGTGACCCATGCTAACACAAATGTGTTTACCATGTCCCCGAACATGTGTTGACTATGTCTCCAGTCTATACAACGGGAGAGGGATAGGGTGAGGGTGGTAATATTATCCCCCCTCCCCTCGGTCCCCTCCCTCCAGGGGAGGGGAAGATGGGGGGAGCCGGCGCATTCGACCGTCGGGTCTATCTTGCCGTCTTGGATCTTCTTGGCGTATTCGCGTAATGTTTGTCGCATTGCACTTGTCTCGAGTCTCGCGTCTCGCGTCGCTTATGACACGTGACACGCGACCCGCGACCCGTGACTAACCTAACTTAATCTTCTTACTTAACCGAATATCCTCCGACGACGAACCAACCATAACCTCGAAGGCACCTCCCTTAATCGTAGGCTTCAGGTCCGGACCGAGATAGGCGAGGTCCTTCTTCGTCAGCTTGAATTCCACCTTCGTGCTCTCGCCCGGCGCAAGCGACACCCGCTCAAAGCCGCGCAGTTCCTTCAAGGGACGTGTGACCAGGGTCAGCTCCTGGTGGATGTAAAGCTGGACTACTTCGTCGCCGGCGCGCTTGCCCGTGTTGGTGACCTTACAAGACGCGCGGAGTCCTGAGTCCTCAGTCCTCAGTCCAAAGTCGGAATACTTGAAGGAGGTATAAGACAAACCATGGCCGAAGGGGAATTGCGCCTGCTTGCCGCGCAGGTCGACGTAGTCGTAGTGCCGCCCCGTTGGCTTGTGGTTATAGTAGAGCGGCAGCTGCCCCGCACGCACGGGGAAAGTGATGGGCAGTTTGCCACCGGGATTGAAATCGCCGAAGAGAGTCTCGGCAATGGCGCGTCCCCCTTCGCAGCCCGGGTACCAGGCGTTTAACACCGCCTTGACCTTGCCCAGCCACGCCTCCATGGTAACAGCCATGCCGCTGACAAGCACCACCACTACCTTCTTGTTGACCTTGCACACTTCTTCTATCAGCTTCTCCTGCAGGCCCGGCAGGCGCAGGTCGCACCTGTCTCGCCCCTCTCCCTCGGTAGCGGGTTCCTTGCGCCAGGAGCCGTGCGACCAGTTGCCCATGACAAGGATGGCGGCGTCGGCCACCCGCGCCACGGCCACGGCCTTCTTGATGCCCGCTTCACTCCCGCCCGTGTTAGGACAGCCCTTGGCATAGAGTACGCGCTCTTTCCCCAGCCTTTCCCTGATGCCCTGCAAGGGCGTCACGTAGTGAGTGCCGAAGCTACTGTACCCGCCCGTCCTCACCTCGTCAGCGTTGGGACCGATCACGGCGACCTTCTTCAAGTTCCTGGTAAGGGGCAGGCCGCCCTTGTTCTTCAGCAATACGATGCTCTTCAGCGCCGCTTCGTGCGAAAGCTCGCGGTGCGCGCCGCAATTAGCCAGGACGGTCAGCTTGTCCACTTCAGCCCAGGGGTTCTTGAAAAGGCCCTGCTTTTGCTTGAGCAACAGAACGCGCGCTACGCTGGTGTCCAGTACCTTCATCGGTACCTTCCCCTGCTTCACCTGCTTTATCAGCGTGGGATAACAGGTGGAGTTCGGCCACTCCACGTCGTTGCCGCCCATCAACGCCTGGCGCGCCGCATCGGCCGCGTCGCGCGCCATGAACTGCATCTTGTACTGGTAGTCTATGGACCAGTAGTCGCTTCCCGCGATGCCCTTGAATCCCCATTCCTTGCGCAACACATCGATGTTCAGCGCCTTGTTCGCTACCATTGGCGTACCATTCAATGTGTTGTACGTGGGCATGATGGCGCGAGCGTCTGCTTCCCTGATGCACGCTTCGTAGGGCGGGAAGTATACCTCGCGCAATTCCCGCTCCGAGAACTTGATATCCCAGGAATCACGCCCGCCGTCAGCGACGAAATCCGCCACCCAGTGCTTGGGCGTGCAACCCACCCCCTGCGCCTGGAGTGCCTTGACGAAATTGACGCCGAAACGAGTCACCAGCCAGGTGTCCTCGCCGAAGGTCTCCTCTGTGCGGCCCGCGCGCGCGTCACGCGCCACGTCCACCACGGGAGAAAGAGCGAGCGAAAAACCCCAGGCGCGCGCCTCCATCCCTATCGTCGTCACCACCCGTTTGTGCAGTCCCAAGTCCCAGCTGGCGGCCATGGCGATGGCCTGGGGGAAGATGGTACTGCCCCTGGCCATGCAACCGTGCAGGCACTCCTCGTGCGCCACGGCGGGTATCTTCAGGCGTGTGTTCTCCCTCAGCCAGTGCTGTACCTGGTTGACCAACGCCGCGCCCTTGTCGGGAGGCAGGTCGCGCGTCACGCTGGCGAGAAAGCCAATGCCATGCTTAAGGCGATGCTTCATCTTCGCCGCGGAGAGCTTGTCCCCGTCGAGCAGGTCCTCGGCCATCAGGGCGCATAACTGCATGACCTTTTCTTCCGTGGTCATCTTTTTCAACAGGGACTTGATGTTCATCGTTGGTGCTCCCCCACGCTAAATCGTTACCGGCTTGCCGCTTTTGATCGACTTCACAATCGCCTCTATTATCCGCACGTTATCCAGGCCTTCATTGGCCGTGCAGACTGGTTTCCTTTCGCCGCGGACGACGTCGATGAAATACTTCATCGGCTCGATGAAGAAACCGTAGCTCTTGCCGTAAGCGGAACCCAACCCCAGCACGAAGGGCCAGGAGTATTTCTCGCTGGCGACGTCCACCCCCTGCCGGTCACACTCGGCACCTATCCTCCCTCGCTCCCCCACCACGGCCAACTTGAAATCAATGAAACAGGGCCAGGAATCGGGCAGTATCCAGGAGGTCTCAAAGGTGACGAAAGAGCCGTCGTCGAACGAGACCATGGCCTGGATCGTGTCGTAAGCGTCTATCCCTTTGCTCTTCAGGACTTTCTTCTCGCCACGGGCATAGACCTTGCGCGGCCGCCGCCCCCATAACCAGCACATCAGGTCCACGGTATGCGGCAGGAGGAACCATTCAGGCCCGCTCTGCCCCGCCCAGGAGAGCATGCCGAGCGGCACTTTGAGGGGATTGCTCAGGCGGACATAACCCATGCGCGGCCGACCGATCTTTCCCCTGTCCATGGAATCCTTGATATCGACGAAGAGCGGGTTCCAGCGGTTGTGGAAATCCACCATTAGCAGGACGCCGCTCCTTTTCACCGCCCTGACGATGGCCGCGGCGTCCTCGACGTCGTCTGCCAGGGGTTTCTCCACCAGCAGGTGTTTCCCCGCCTCAGCCAGGGCAACGGCCGCTTGCCGATGAGCGAAGTCGGGGGTGGCGATGCTAACCGCCTTTATCGTCGGGTCGGCGGCGATGTCCTTGATCCTCGTCGTGTAACTGCACTTGTGCGCCCGCGCCCGTTTCT
>CBDVCL010000335.1:0-3376 GCA_965372475.1 uncultured bacterium
CACCGCTTTGTCTACGTCATCCTCTGTCGCTTCCTTGCTCTCCATCTCCATCGCCGTGCCTGCCACATCCACGCTGACCGTCTGCGTGGTGTTCTCAAAAGAGATACTCACGGACACCTCTGAGTTCCCCTCCTCTATCTCCGCCGCGAGCGGAGAGAGAAGCAGTCCCATCGCCACCATCACGATCATCATCTGACGCAAAATACACCTCCTTTGTTAAGTTAACCTGTCACTTGTCTCATGTCACGCGTCGTGCGTCAACAGGACTCGAGACCCGTGACACGCGACAACCACTTATTGCATAATGAGCCTGGATGCCGCCGTGCTGATGGCGAGGAAGAGGTCCTCCTCGGCGCAGGCACAGCGCTCCTCCGCCGTGGCCAGCACCCTGCCCGTCTCCACGCTGGTCATCTGCATGTTGATCGCCCACATATTGCCCAGCTTGGCGACCGAGCCGAAAACGAGTCCCTTCGCGCCGAGCATCTTACCCATCGCCACCGCCGTCTCCTCGTCGACGATGCCCGAGAGCTGCATCTTCATTTCCTTGAGCATCGCCTTCATGTGCTGGCGGTCGACCACCTCGTAGCGGCCCGTCTGCTGTAGAAAGTTGCGCAGGCTGTCGCTCAGTATCGAGCCGACGTAGTCCTCTACCTTGCCCTTGCTCTTGAATTCCATCACGGCGATGCGCCGCGGCTGGCCCTCGTAGGCGGCCAACTCCACCTCGGGCGGCTTGTACTCCCTGCCTCCCGCCACGACGCGCGGGAAAGCGGAGACGCCCGAAAGGCGGTAGACGTAGAGGCCGCCCTTCTCATCGCAGGCGGCGAGATACTTGCCGTCCGAGCTGAAATCCACCGAAAGCGCGGACTCCTTCAGGTCTATCACCGTGACGCGCGCCTTCTCCACCACGTCCCAGATCATCACCGAGTGGTCGTCTGATGCCGAGGCGACATAACGCCCGTCCGGGCTGTAATCGAGCGCGTTTATCGTCTCCAAGTGTCCCTCCAACCGCCCTTGCACCTCGCCCGTCTTGAAGTCCCGCAAGCCGATGAAGTCTATCTCCTTGATACCGCCCTTGGCGCGGCGGCGCCCTTTTATCGCGGCTTTCACCTCTTTGATCGCCGCGGCAACCATGAAGCCGTCTGGGCTGATGCTGCAGTGGGTCAGCTTGCCGTACTTGGCCGCGCTTTCCTCGATACTGCGCTTCTCGGTGCGCGCCACCACGTCCCAGGAGCGGATGGTCTTATCCTCGCTGCAGGTGACGAGCACTTTGCCGTCAGGCGTGAAGGCGACCGCCTTCACTGCCTTGGTGTGGCCCTTGAGCTCGCCCAGCAATGTCCCCGTCTCCATGTCCCAAAGCGTGACCTTCTTGTCCTTGCCCCCCGCAGCCAGGGTCATGCCGTCCGGGGAAAAGGCGAGGGTGTTGACCTGCCCCTTGTGCGCCTTCAAGTCCAGCGCTTCTTTCTCCGCCATCAGGTTATGCACCACGACGTGGCCGGCCCAGCCACCGCTCGCCAGGTAACGCCCGCTGGGGCTTATGGCCAGGGCCGAAACGCGCATCTTATGGCCGGGAAGCTCTTTTACCGCCTTTTTTTCATACATGTCCCAGATCTTTATTACCCCTTCCTTCACCGCTCCGCCGTAGTACCCCACTACCAGGCGGCCGCCGCCGAGGGCGAAGCGTACCACCTGCGGTTTGAGAGCGTCCTTCTCCAGGATCATATGCGGCTTGTAGCTAAAAGACGCAGCCTGCGCCGCCGCGCCAAAGAAAAGGGCAAGGCCGACAGCGCTTGCCACAAAAACGACCATTCTTTTCATGCTTCCCCCTGGCAGGTATGATTAGATAGGTGGGTAACTCCAGTCATTTCCACACGGATTATGTAATATCGCAGAGGGCATGTCAAGCGGAAAAGCCACACAACTTCGCTTCCCTTACCACCTTTGGGGGCGCTCCAGCTACCAGCTAGGGAAGAACGTCGGCGGCGAAGGAAGTGAGTGCCTGGAGCTTAGCAGGGAAGATGCCAAGGGCAACGACGGCGATGACGCACAAGACTATCACCGCCAGTGTCCAGACACAGGTCAGCGCCTTTTTCTTCGGCGCGCGCGGGTACATGTACATACTCACGAGAACGCGCAGATAGTAGAAGGCGGCCACGACACTGTTGAGGACACCGATCACGGCGAGATAGATAAGGCCCGTCTTTACCGTGGCGCCGAAGACGAGAAACTTACCCATGAAGCCCGCCAGGGGCGGCATACCCGCCAGCGAGAACAGCAGTACCGCCATCAGACCCGCCTGCAAAGGCTGACCGGAGGCAAGGCCTTTGATGTCTCTCAACCTTCTGCCCAGGCCGCCCTGCTCCCAGAGCATTATCAGCCCGAAGGCGCCCAGGTTCATGAAGAGATAAGCCGTGAGGTAATAGAGCAACGAAGTGACATGCAACTCCTGGGGCACAACGTCCGCGCCGTAATAACTCCCCAGGTAAGCGGTGAGGCCCACGAGGAGGTAACCAGCATGGGCGACGGAGGAATAGGCGAGCATCCTCTTCACGTCATCCTGCCTGAGAGCGGCCAGATTGGCCACTGTCATCGTCAAGACGGCCAGCGATGACAACACCACCAGCACCCGCGGCGAGGCCAGCGAAGCAATTGGCAGGAGCCGCAGCATTATCACCACCACCGCCGCCTTGGGCCCCACCGACATGAAGGCGACAACAGGGGTAGGAGCCCCTTCGTAGACATCCGGCGCCCAGAGGTGGAAGGGCACGGCGGCCATCTTGAAGAGCAGGCCGACGAAGATCATCGCCAGGCCGGCAAGGAAGAGCGTGGCGCGACCCTCGGCGAGGAAGGCGAGCAGTCTCCCCAGGTCCACCGTACCGCAGGCGCCGAAGACGAGGGCCAGGCCCATGAGGAAGAAGGCCGAGGCGTAAGAGCCGAGCAGGAAGTATTTCAGGGAGCTCTCGATGGCAAAGCGGTCATCGCGCCGATAGGCGCACAGCGCATAGAGGGCGAGCGAGGTGAGCTCCAGCCCAATGAAGATGACCATCAGGTTCAACCCGGCGCACATCACCATCAGGCCAAGGGTGGCGAAGGCCAGCAGGGAGAAATACTCCCCCGCCATCTCCTCCCCCCGGCGCAGGTAGCCCATGGATAGAACCACCACCCCGGCCAGCAGGGCGACGAAGAAGATGTTGAAGTAGTTGGCGAGGCCGTCCTGGGCGAGCATCGAGGAGAAAGCCCGTTGCGAGCCCAGCGGCAGACGCTCCCAGCTGACATACAACGCCGCACCCAGCGGCACGAGATTAGCGATGAGCAGGTAGGCCTTGCGCCAGCGCCCGGGGAAAAGGAAAGCGGCCAGCGAAAGCAAGCCGGCAAGGGC
>CBDVCL010000336.1:0-3358 GCA_965372475.1 uncultured bacterium
GGCGTATGCGTCTCAGTAAGGGTGATCGTGTAGGTCCCCGTAGCGGGCGGAGGCGTAAAGGTATTGGACCAGTCGGGAGTGGTCAAGGGATCCAGGGGATGGGTATGTTCCCTTTTCAGGCAGGAACAGTACAAAAGCAGACACAGGACAAGCACGCTCACCACGACCGGTTTTCTATACATAATCACACTCCCCCTTTATCATACTGACGAAACGACGCACAAAAGGGTTTAGTGCGCGTGTCGTTTTCTCCCCAATCTTCATCTACACTGAGAGCATACCATCAATGGCCGCTTTGTCAACCCTAAAATCACCGATTTGAAACGCCGATTACGCAGATTGCCTCGATGCATCAGCCGTAATCCGCGTCTCAAAAGTCCAACGTCAGCCCCATACGCATCATCTCGCCGCCAAGGCGCTGGGGCCTGGAAGCGTATTCAAAGTACGGCTCCATTTTATACAGCCCAGCACTGCCGCCAGCGAGGCGGCGGTCATTGAGGCAATCGAGGATAGCGTCCAGGCCGCCGTAAATGTGCATCAGGGGCAGAACGTAAGTGACGAGGAAATCATTGCGGTGCTCGAAGACACCCGCCTCGGCCCATACTTCGTTTGCCTCCTGCACCGTGAGCTCCGGCGGGTCGAGGACGGCGTCTTCCTTGTACTTATCGTAATTCTCATTGAAACCGCCCCGCGCCTGCAGGATGCTGACGATCGTGGCCAGCTCGGCAATGGCGCAGAAGGCGCCCTTGAGGTAGCGGCGATTATACATCTGGCCGACGCCGAATCCCAGCCAGCTGATCCCCGCCGTCACGCCGATACTGCGCGGGTTCTCCACCGGCTGGACCATGGCATCGCTGATGGCGTCAAACAGCCCGTAGAAATACCAGCCGACAGTGCAAAACTTGCCAATGTTCCACCACTGCAGGTACATGTCCTGCTGGTCGTAGAGCTCGACCGCCTTCGCCGCCGTCTTCGTCGTCTTCGGGTCCTCGTATTCCTCGTAGAGGCTGTTGCTCTTCATCTTGGCGTAGACGCTCATCCCAGCGTTCATCACGAAACCGACGGGCACGATGATGCCCTTTATCATGCGGCCGTTATAGAACTGGCCCAGCCCAGGCACCAGGCCGCGCACGAAAGCGCCCCCCGCGGGCCGCTTCTCGAAGGTGATCACCGGCTCCTCGGGCGGCGCCTCCTCCTCTTCCTCAACTGGCGCCTCTTCCTCGACCGGCGGCACACCGGGCGCCGCGGCCACGGCAAGACCATGGTTCACGGGCCCGTAGGTGGCCCCCTTGCTGTTGTCGTATATCTTGGCCATCACCTGCTCAGGGGGGGCGCCATCGTCCCACTGGTTGCCCGTGGCCTCGATGGTCGCGGAGGGGTAAGCGTTGATGATATGCGCCGTATTCTGCTTCAACTGGCAACCGGTGATACGGGCCTGGGCAAACTGGACGCCGTAGACGCCGTAGTTGTTCTCTTGGATGAAGCAGTTCTGTATGTTCACTCCGGCGGTGCTGCCCTGCAATACCACCGCGGCGGCGTTCTTCATCAGGTAACTGCTCATTATGTTGGGGGTGCCGCCCTCGCCGACGAAGATACCGTATTGACAGCCGTAAATATAGCTGGCGTTGATGGTCGGCGCGGAAGAAAGGCAGTAGATGCCCACCTGGGCGCCGGTGATGATACAGCCGTTCATCTGGCAGTTGGCGGGGGCGCCGTAGAAGTATATCGCCCCCCACGCCTGTCCCTGCGTCGCCGGCATGAAGTAGATGGGAGCGGTCTGCACGTTGCCGTTGGCCACCAGGGTGCCCTGGACATAGAGATTGGCCCCGGACTCGAACATCACCTGCGTCCCCCCCGCGATGCTCACCGTAACACCCTGCAGTATCTGGACGTTGCCCTTGATAAGCACCTGGCCCGACCAGGCAGCGGAAGCACTCACCTCGCCTTCTACCACCGTCGGCCCGGCCCGTGCAGTATAGACTACAACCAGGGCTACGCCGAGAGACAACAAGGCCTTTCTGAGATACTCATCCATAACTACCATATATTGTAACATAACCTCTTTCGCATGTCAATATGTATCGCTGGAGGGAAGACCACAGGTTGTGGTTAGTCGTTCGTCGTTAGTCGCTTGTCAGCCGACGTTGACCCTACAAAAGACAGCCGCGTTGCTGCGGGGCTCGAAACTCGGACCTGCGTATTCGGTATCCTTCAAAGCAAAACACCCGCGAAACGCGGATGTCTCGCCAATCTCTCCTGATGTATGATACAATCCCGGCTCAGATGCTTCCCAAAACCCAAGCTCCAAGGTCCGAAGTCCGGGCTTGTCAATTGGTATCACCAAACTCCCGCTTCATCTCCAGGTACTTGTTGAATTTCTCCAGGTTCTCCTCGCTGGTGATGATCAACTCGCCACCATCCATGCGCAGGACGTTCGCCTTGATAAGCCGCTTGACGATGTCCCCGGTGAGTTGCTCGTCTATGCCGGCCTGGTTGGCCAGTTCCTTGGCAGTGAGCGGGAAATCCATCTTTATGCCCTTATCGGTCTTCTGGCCGTGCCTGTTGATGAGTATGAAGAGCTGGTTGGCTATGCGGATGTTGTTATCCTTGACGAGCAGGTTCTCTATCTGCTTGTCCGCGTCGCGCAAGCGGGCGGAGAGGTTCTTTAGTATCTTCTTGACGATCTTGGGGTTGCTCTGGATGTGGATCTCGAAAAGCTCCTCGTCCAGCTCGATAACCTTGGTCTTGCCCATGGCTATCGCGGAAGCCGAGCGCTTGCCCTTGTCTATGATAGACATCTCGCCGAAAAAGTCACCCGCCTCGAGGATGACCAGCGTCTTCTCAATATCGCCGGCCTTCTTGGTGATCTTCACCCTGCCGCTCTGGATGATGAACATCGTCTTGCCCACTTCGCCTTCCTTGCATAACGTTGCGCCCGACTCGTAATCCTTCCCGTATTTCTCCAGTATTTCCTGTTCGGTCACCATCAGGGCCTCCTTGGATGCATGTTCAAGCTAATTATAACAATTGGACAAATAGGTGTCAAATCAATTCACGGGCATGCTCGGGTATACGGTAGACGGTATAAGGGTTGCTCTCTTATCGTTGAGTGGAAGCAACCCTTGCGGCCGCCTCACGGCGACCGTACGGGATACAGCGAAATTGATCGCCCCCGTCTACCGTATACCGTCTACCGTCTACCTGCTTTCAATACCTGTCTCAAAAACCGCCCCGTATACGACGCCTTGACCCGGCTTACCTGCTCGGGCGTACCGCGGGCTACCACTTCCCCGCCGATGTCACCCCCCTCGGGCCCGAGGTCTATCACGTAATCGGCGAAGCCGATCACGTCCAGGTT
>CBDVCL010000337.1:0-3341 GCA_965372475.1 uncultured bacterium
AATAGAGATCGAAGAACGTTCCCTGGCGAAGGGCGTCACCGTGCTGGAACTGCGGGGGAGTCTCGACCTGCACACCACCGGCAAGCTCTCCCAGGTCTTGGAGAACCTGGCCGGTCGCGGCCGCTACAAGGTCATCGTCGACCTGGAAAAGATCTCCCATGTCAGCAGTGTCGGCTGGGGGACTTTGCTCAAGGCCGGCCGGGAATCAAAGAGCGCGGGCGGGGAGTTGAAACTGGCGGCAATGAGCGACCGTATCCTGAAGGTGTTCGAACTGCTCGAGTTGGGGCACGAGCTCGGCAATACCGCCACCGTTGATGCGGCGCTGGCGGCTTTTTCCGAATGAATCAATGGAGATTCCAGCTTAATCTTGAGCGGGGCGCCCTACCGGAGATACGGGAATGGCTGGGGCGGGTCCTTGAAAGGCAAGACCTGGAGGAGGTCTTGCCTTTTTTGGTCACTGCGGTCGACGAGGCCTGCACCAACATCTTCGAGCACGCCTACATCGGCAGGCGGGTGAAGCCGGTTGAGATCATACTGTACCGCGAACGGGATAGGGTGACCGTTGAGGTGGTTGACTGCGGTGTGAAACACAAATGGCGGCCGCCTGTCAAGCCGGACTGGGACAGGCAGGCTTCGACCGGGCGCAAGCGGGGCCTGGGACGTTACTTGATCCAGAAGTGCTTGGATGGCGTCAGGCTCGAGCACACCTCGGACGGGCGAAATCGCCTTTTCTTGACCAGGAAGGCGCCCGCCGTGCCTGGCACTCGTTTCGGCTTGCGGGGGCATTTCACCCTCTTGATATCTCTGCTGGTGGCTTTCTCCGTGGTAGCTACTTCTCTCTTCTTGATATTCCGCAGTAGGGATGAGCTGGCGGAAGAGGCGCGTCGGCGGGCGAAGGTCGTGGCGCGTAATTTCGCCGCTAATATCAGGGACGCCTTGATCAAGGAGGAGCTGCCTGCCTTGAAATACATGATGCGGCGGACGATGGAGAACGAGGGGGTAGAGTATCTCCTGGTGGTGGACCGGCGCGGCGCTCTGCGCTTACACAGCGACAGCGAAATAGAGGACCGCTATTGGAACAAGCCATATATCATGCCCGGCGGCTTGCAGGGGGACACGGGTGGTAAGCTGGTGATGAGTTCTTATCGCCAGGATGGCAAGAGGATGCTGGACGTTGCCGCGCCGGTGGAACTGGGAGAGGGCTACTACGGTACGATCCACCTGGGAATGAACGAGGAGATCGTCGCGGCGCACGTGCGCCATAACATGCGCATCGCTGTGGCGATAATGGTGGTCTTTCTTGCGATGGGGCTATTGTCATCTATCTTGTTGGCCAGCTATATCGTCAAACCGATCCAGCGATTAGCGCGCGGCGCGCGGATCATCGGCGGCGGCGATCTTGATCACCGCATAGAGATAAGAGGACGGGGGGAGATCGGGGAGCTCTCGGCGCGGATCAGCGAGATGACGCGCAATCTCAAGAGGGCCCAAGAGGACCGCATCGAAAAGGAACGTTTTGACAAGGAACTGCAGGTGGCGAGGGAGATACAGCGTTTGCTGTTGCCGCACGAGGCGCCGCGCTTCCGCCACTATGATGTCGCCAGCTACTACCTGGCTGCGAGGGAGGTGGGCGGGGATTACTACGACTATTTTCGGCTCAAAGACGGTAAGATAGGCGTAGTCGTCGCCGATGTCGCGGGCAAGGGTGTCCCCGCTTCGCTGATGATGTCTATGATGAAGGGATATCTGCGCGAGGAGGCGTCCAGAGCTGACCGACCGGCGGAACTGTTGAAGAAGGTCAACGACCTTATCAGCGGAGATATCAAGGATGGCATGTTCATCACCTCCCTTTGCCTCGGCCTGTCGCTCGCAGGACGGCAAGCGATCGTCTCCAATGCCGGGCACTGTCCGCTCCTGCACTACCGGGGCCAGAGCGGGAAGATAGAAGAGCATAATCCCCCGGGGTTTCCGCTCGGCCTGGGGGAAGGCGGCAAGTTCCATGAAAAATTGAGGGAGAAGCATATCCCCCTGCGACCGGGGGATATGCTCCTGCTGTATACCGACGGGTTGAGTGAGGCGCGGGACGGGCAGGGCGGTGAGTTTGGGGAGGAACGGGTGAAAAAGGTCCTGCGCGAGGAGGGGAAGAAGGACGCGGAAAAGGTGATCGCGGCCCTGCAGCGGGAAGTCGTGAAGTTCGTGGGTAGTGATGCTCTGGCGGATGATATTACCCTCGTGGCGATAAAGGTGAAGTGAAGAAGCATCCCTTCTTCCGCCGAGGCCGCAGAACCCTTTGGCAGGCTCAAGGTAAGGATGACGCAGCCTGTCCGCCATAGCCTTGACGAAGCGGAGAGGCGTGGAAGCTTCTCCGCGTGCTCTGTGCCCTGCCTGCCCGCCATAGCCTCGGCGACGGCGGGAGCGAGCAAAGTGAGTCGAAGGGTTCGGCGTTCTCCGCGAAGAAAAGTAGCCCATTACCCAAGAATCAGGCGATACGGGGTAGAAGCTGATTCTGGGCGTGTTTACGCCCGTGTTGGTTGACTATAATATAGACGTTTTTTCTGTTGACAAGCTTACCCCAAGTCCTTATAATTCTCCGATTACAGTCAATTGTAATGAATTGGCGGATATTCCGCGATACTCGGTGGTTTTCACTGAAGTGAAAACAAAGGGGAGAGTATGTCTCTATCAGAAGTAGCTAGTGGGAGGCGGACGCGCCTTAATTTCGCCAGGGCGGAGGAAAGGGAAGAGGTACCCTATCTCTTGGATGTCCAGATAAGGTCTTACGCGGAGTTCCTGCAGCAGGGAGTGCCGGCCAGCAAGAGGAAACGCTCGGGTCTGCAGGCCGTGTTCCTGGATGCTTTTCCCATCACTGATTTCAATAACAACTACGTTTTGGAATTCATCAGCTACAGCCTGGGCGAGCCGAAGAACGATCTCGAGGACTGCAAGAACAAGGGGATGACCTATTCCGCGCCGTTGAAGGCGACCCTGCGCCTGCAGATCAACGAGAGAAGCGAAGATGGGACGGTAACGGAGAAGGAGAGAAAGGAACATGACGTGTTCCTGTGCGAGTTCCCGCTGATGACCGAGACCGGCACTTTCATCATCAACGGCGCCGAGAGGGTCATCGTCAGCCAACTGCATCGATCTCCGGGGGTGATATTCGATGATGACGGCGGCAAGAGATACGGTCCCAACAGGAAGTTGCTGCGCGCCAGGCTCATTCCCTACCGCGGCAGCTGGCTGGAATTCGAATTCGACAGCGCCAACGTTCTCTACGCCCAGATAGACCGCAAGAGAAAACTGCTCGCCACTACCCTCTTCCGCGCCCTGGGGCTTGATGA
>CBDVCL010000338.1:0-3320 GCA_965372475.1 uncultured bacterium
AGTTGGTAGGGAAAGGCGCACAACAGCGCTGTTGCTGGCCCTTCGATTGCCCTCAGGGCCCTTCGCCCTGAGCGAACGAAGTGAGTCGAAGGGTTGCTCGTCGCTGGTCGCTTGTGCGCGGGGACGCACCAGAGACCAGAGACAAGAGACAAGCGACAACATACAGAGCGGAGGAAGAAGAAGATGTCATGTAGCGACCCGACCGCGGAATTGTTGACACGGATTCGCAACGCCGTGGCTGCCCGTAAACAGGAAGTGGTGTTTCCCTCTTCGCGCATGAAGCTGGAGATACTGCGGGTACTGAAGGAGGAGGGGTACATCGGCGAGTATAAGGTCATCGATGAGGGAAGCTACAAGACCGTGCAGGTGAAATTGAAATACGGGGAAGGGCGCGCGACTGCGATAAACGGTTTGAAGATGGTGAGTCGCCCCAGCCTGCGTGTCTATGCCGGTTGGCGGAAGATGCCGCGTGTGCGCAGCGGCTTGGGGATAGCGATCATATCCACTTCGCAGGGAATGATGACGGCCGAGGGTGCTCGCAGCAAGAAGGTGGGCGGCGAAGTGCTCTGTACGGTATGGTAGTTAGGGGAGGAAGGCAGGTTCGCGGAGAGCGTGGAGATATCGCGGAGGGCGCGGAGCAAGGCCGGCGAGAAGGACGGGGAATGGTTGCCCTACTGCCTCGGCGTACTTGGTGCGAACTCGGCGAACTCGGCGAAGAGAAGGAAGGAAGATAAGATGGCACGTATCGGTTCACAGCCCGTCGAGTTGCCCGCGGAGGTGAAGGTAGAGTTTCGCGAGGGCGAGGTGATGGTCAAGGGCCCGAGGGGGGAACTTTCCTTTCGCCTGCCCGAAGGCGTGGAAGTGGCAATGGAAGCGGGAAGGATAGACGTCAAACGCAAAGGGGAAAGCGGTCGCCACCGGGCCCAGCACGGATTGGCGCGCAGCATGATATTCAACATGGTCAAGGGCGTCATGGACGGTTTCGAGCGCCGCCTGGAGATCAAGGGGGTGGGATACAAGGCGGCGAGCGATGGGGTCAACTTGACGTTGGATGTGGGTTATTCTAATCCGGTGAAGTTCAAGGCGCCGGCGGGTATCAAGATAGAGGTGGAGAAGAACAACGTCGTGGCGGTCAAGGGTGTAGACAAACAGCAGGTAGGTGAAGTGGCGGCGCAGATCAGGAGGATCAGGCCGCCCGAGCCCTACAAAGGTTCAGGTATAAGATACCAGGATGAGTACATCCGCCGCAAGTCGGGAAAGACCATCGTCTCCACGGCGGGAACATAATAGCGCCGATTGCGCGGATCTTGCGTCAGCGTAGCCTGCGCGCGAAAGTGCGGTGGTTAAGAGATGAAGATAGAGAACAAGAAGCGGCAGCGGCGCTTGGGCAGGAAGAAGCGTATTCGTCGTCGCCTGAAGGGAACGGGCGAACGGCCCCGCTTGTGTGTCTACAAGGGCAACCGCAATATCGTGGCGCAGTTAGTGGATGATAGCAAGGGGCGGGTGCTTGTTGCCGTCACTTCTTTTGGCAAGGAACTCAAGGGCAAGCTCAAGGGGGGAGGCAATATCAAGGCGGCGGCGGAAGTGGGTAAACTGGTCGCCAGCAGGGCCTCCTTGGTGGGAATTAAGAGGATAGTCTTTGATCGCGGCGGCAGCAAGTACCATGGTCGGGTCAAAGCGTTGGCCGAGGCGGTCCGTGCCGGCGGCTTGGAGTTTTGACTTGCTTTATCTGTTGGCGGAGGATATATGAAGAAGAGATCACAGATAGACCCAGACGAATTGAATTTGGATGAACGCCTCGTCTTCATCAATCGTGTGGCCAAGGTGGTCAAGGGCGGGAAACGTTTTGGTTTTACCGCTCTGATGGTGGTTGGTGACCGGCGGGGACACGTGGGCTTCGCCGTTGGCAAGGCGAAGGACATCGCCGAGGCGATTCGCAAGGGCAAGGAACAGGCGAGAAAGCGCTTGGTGAAGATCAAGTTTCACGGCACTACTGTCCGTCACGAGCTCATAGGCAGGTTCGGGGCGAGCAGCGTGCTGATCAAGCCGGCTGCGGCCGGCACGGGGGTGATCGCCAGCGGGCCGGTTCGCGCCGTGATGGAGATGGCCGGTGTGCGCGATGTTTCGACCAAGAGCCTTAAATCGAATAACCCGTTTAACGTTGTGCGAGCGACTTTGACCGGCCTGCAGGAAATGCAGGACGATGCGGAAGTGAAGAAGTTGCGCGGCACGGCGGAGAGCACCGAGGAGTAAGAATGACCGCTCGCCGCTTGCGTTTAAAACTGGTAAAGAGCCCCTACGGGCGCATACCGGTGCACCGGCGCACCTTGAGAGCGCTCGGCCTTCGCCGTCTCGGGCAGGTAAAGGTCCATCTGGAGGGGCCGGTTCTACAGGGGATGATGGCACAGGTCGGTTACCTGCTGAAGGTCGAGGAGGAGAAATGAGCCCTTTCAAGACCGGTCAGGCCAGGATGAGACCCGGTTCGCTCCGGCGCAGCAGGAGGATAGGACGGGGCCCGGGTAGCGGGCGCGGTAAGACCAGTGGGCGCGGCCACAAGGGCCAGGGATCGCGCAGCGGCAGCGGTGCGCGACCGAGATACGAGGGAGGGCAGATGCCTCTGATGCGCCGTATCCCTAAGCGTGGTTTCCACAGCAGGAAACTGATAAGGCCGGCCGTGGTTAACCTGTGTGACCTTAACGCTTTCACCGCCGGCTCGCAGGTCGGTCCCGAGGAGCTCAAGGAACACGGCCTGGTGAAAGGGCGTCATGATGGCTTGAAGATACTGGCCAAGGGCGAATTGAAGAAAGCCCTCACGGTAAGGGCCCACTTCTTCTCCCGCCAGGCCCGACGCAAGATAGAGAGTGGCGGGGGTAAAGTCGAGGTGATCGGCGGATGATAGTACTTTCGAAAGCTCAAGCCGCGGCGGCCGCGGAACCCTTCGACTCACTTCGTTCGCGAAGGGCGCGGAGTACGCGGAGGAGTCTCCTGCAAGCCTTCAGCGGTTTCCGCGAAATGGAAGCTCCCTCCTGGATATGTCTATGGCGGGGAGCTTCGACGCTGCAGCAGCAGCGTTCCGCGCTTTCCGCGACAAAAGGGCGGGGTGACCGAGAACAATGATCGATGCTTTCAAGAACATATTCCGTATCCCAGAGCTGAAACGCCGCGTGCTCTTTACGCTGGGATTGCTCTTCGTGTACCGGCTCGGTTGCCAGGTGCCGACGCCGGGCGTGAATGCTGCCGAATTGAAGAGGTTCTTCGAGGCCCAGGCAGAGACGGTGTTCGGCTTTCTTAACCTCTTTACCGGCGGGGCACTGGAACAG
>CBDVCL010000339.1:0-3317 GCA_965372475.1 uncultured bacterium
AGGCGGGTCCAAAGGCCGTGCCCCAGTGGGGCACGGGGGAGCACGCGGTGGTGCTCCCCTACGCGTTGCGGTTCACTTCGCTGGCAGCATTGGGAAGAGCTCCCTGATCTCGTCCTCGCTGGGGCGTAGGCTGTAATAGGCGATCTCGTATGGCTCGGCGTACTTGATATCCTTGGCCTTGGCGCCATACCATTTCTTCAGGGCGCCGTGGATCTCCGGCTGGTCTTTCACCCCCACGACCCAGGACGTCTCTTCGCGCAGGAACTTCATGCGATCTTGCTTGTCCTTTGGCACCTTGTCCAGGCAGCCGCCCCGCCACGGGCCGTATTCGTAGGCCTGCGACTCGTGCGCGTCTATGGCGTGGTACTGCTTGTCCACGCTTTCGTCTGTGGCTATCACGATATCGGGCGTATAGGAATCCCTCTTTGAATAGTCAGGCATGAGGAAGAAAAAGGGGCTCTTCTTGAGCGGGGGAGTATCAGGCACGACATTGGGCGTGAGGGCGATAAAGGCCGAGGCGTCCCGCACCACCTCGCCCGCTATCCTGTTGTCCGCGTGCGCGCAGCCCTCGGGATGGAAGGCGATTACCACGTCCGCTTTCCACTCGCGCGTCTTGCGTATCACATGCTCGCGCACCTCTATCGAGGGCGTCAAGCCGCCGTCGTGGTAATCGAGCACGTCATACTCCGCGCCCAGGCGCTTGCCTGCTTCTTTCGCCTCGGCGAGGCGCCTTTTTGCCAGCACTTCTGGCTTGTCGCGGAAATGCCCGGCGTCGCCGTTGGTGAGCGCTACCGCCTTTACCGCGTGCCCCATATCGGCGAAGAGCGCGATGGTGCCGCCCGCGTAGCAGTCCGCCTCATCGGGATGCGCCGCGAAAACGATCACTCTTATCTGTTTCATCGTCCTTCTTTTTGTGTTGTCGGGTTCGGCAAACAGAGCTCCCGGAGCTCCGCGTTACTTCTCCAGGCTCAAACCAACATAGAGCGAGGCATTCGCGTCGGCCCGATCGTCATCGAAAGGGAAGTAAGCGGTGAGTCCTGCCTCTATGCCGTATCGCGAACCCCCCAGCGGTGTTCGGTAGGTGATGCCAGTGGCGGCGGCAGGGCTGGCATCAGGGGGATTCCGATAGCGGTCACGGTCGCTTTCGATTCCCAAGCCGCCGAAGAAGCGCCATCCGTAGCTGTGAATCTGGCCGTAAACATACGCGACGATTTCGTCCATTGTAACCTTGCTGTAATCATATCCGTTGCCATTCATAAGTGCCGTCGCGCCATACCCGAACCTGGACTTCCTACAGCAGTAATCCAGGCCTACTCCCGGGCGCTTCATGCTGAAAGTGCCCATATCGAAATACATCGCCATCCTCGTATCAGCGTCAACGCTTTCCCCGGCTTGCAGAGAGAAGATACAGAACAGCAAGAGGGCGATACGTATTCTCATCATTTGTTATCCCCGCTTCTGAAGCCTCCAGAGCACGAACGTCCCCAGGGCCCACGCTATGCCTATGATTATCCAGATCTTTAATGCTGTCATATCAGGTTTTCCACACCCGGAGCGGGAATAATAGTACCGGGAACTAAGTTCCCGGTACTGCGGGTTTAGGAGCCTGGCTATGCGGTTATCATATTGGAGTGATCGAGGTAGTAATGGTGATGGAAGTCGTGAGAGAATAGGTGGGTGTGGATTCAGGTTCCAGTGTCGGGGTTGATATTGCGCCCAGAAGATCTTCCGGGGCTACCTGGGACATCTTCTTGCAGGACAGCGCCGCAAAAACGATAAATACCACCATCAACGCGACCAGGACTGTTCTTGCTTCCTTCATATTGCCTCCGTTGGTTTTAACTCGTGCCCTCAGGATATCTACCCGTGCATTATCGCATAAACCGGCGAACACTTCACCCGTTTTCGAATATTTCGATCTAGTGACAGTCACGGTGACTGTCACTAATTCAATGGGATATGCCGCCGGGGCGTACTGGTACGCGGGGGAGGAATAGCATCTTTGAGACCTGCCCTGATTCTATCCTACCACCCGCCTTCGCCTTCCAGGCTACGGCGTGCCTGGCCGCTACCTGACAGAAATGGGGGTGTGGCAAGAAGAAGATGAAGAAACTTGGGTCATTGGGGACCGTGTCTAGAATTGTGACATTTTGGGTCGATACTGATGCGGCATTGAAAATGTCACAATTCTAGACACGGTCCGACTTCCTGTGACTTGGTGGGGCGGCTCGCGGACCGCACTTACGAAGGTTGCACGTAAAAGCAAAGCCCTATCTTCTCTCCTTTTGCTTTTGCGTGCCTCTTATGATTTCGAGAGATGGTTTCTCGCGGATCTTCTGTATCTTCTGCTGGTTCAGGTTCGCTTCTTTCAGCAGTTCCTGCAGGGTGACGGTGTCGGTGGGGACTTCTTCCTCGTCGTGCGGCGAGCGCAGGGCCAGCCTAATCACGCCCCGCTCTACGCAGTAGGAGAGGAATACGCTCTGCGGAGGGGTGAGCAGAAGGCTTATCACATTCTCCTGCCGGTAGGATGGGGCCAGCAGCTCTTTCTTGTCCTCGTCCGTCCGTGGGCCGGTCCTATCGCCTACGGCAAGGACCTTTACGTTCGTGAGCAGAGCGGCGGTGAAATTATAGTAGCGTTGCTCGCTTTCCATTATGTTGAAGGTGCCGAGCACGTCTACGCGGTCGCCGGGATTGAGGCAACCGGAGAAGAGGCTGGCGTCCTCGAGCAGAAGAGAGAAGGCCCTCTTGCCCGTGGGCACGTGGAGTGACAGCCCTTTTTCCGATGGGGTGAATTTGTTGGCAGTGATCTGCTCGCCCTCGGAAATAGGGGCGAGGGACATCTGGCCGACTATTTCTTCCGCGCTCCTGACCACACCGGGGCTAAGGTATTCGGCGGGAATCTCGCTTTCGCGGAACATATCCTCTGTGGCGCGGGTCCAGGGCTCTATGTGGCTGGCGGCGACGAGCACGGTCTGGGGACGACCACGCGCGAGGATGTCCCGCTTCTTAGCGGTGAGAAACAGATAGGAGAAGATCAAGCCGAGAAGGCCGGCGACAACGGCGATCGTGATCATTAGATTCCGGTTCATTGTATGCTCCGCTTAGAATAAGGTTCCTGTGTTAAGCTCGCCGATTACGCCGATGCAGTAGTGGCGGTGTCGCCCGCTGGATATATCTTGGTTGGTAGCGGTCGACCGTTGAGAAGCCGTTCTGCACTAAGTCCAGCGCTCCGCGGGCGCCACCGGCCCAGGGCCGGTTAATCAGAAGAAGAAACTCAAGTCCAGCGAATGCCCGTCATCCAGGTAGCTGGAATGGTA
>CBDVCL010000340.1:0-3316 GCA_965372475.1 uncultured bacterium
GCGCGGACCGACCTCGCCGTAGCCCCCGCGCTTGTCTGCTGACAAGCAGACGCGGGGGCGGGGGGGCGAAGGCGGGTCGTTCTTAGATAGGGAAGTCAGAAGTCGGAAGTCGGAGATCTGTAGTCCGGTTTCCGGCTTCGCGACCCTTGCTCCTTTGTCCCCTTACCTTTCTCCTTTCTATTTCTGTTGTCCTGAAGTAATTCCTCGCGATACTCAATAAGCGGAGCTTGTCGCTTCGCGATACCCAATACTCAATACCCAATACTGGTTTGCCCGCGATTGCCGACCACCGATCACCGACCCCCGCACAATATGCGAAATGCGACGCACGACGCACGAACTGCAGTGCAGCGCATGTCGTATTTCGTGAAAAGGAAACGATATGCGAAATGCGACGCACGACGCACACTTAGCACCTTAGGCCGGGGCTTGACTCGAAGGGTTTGACAGAAGGGCGTGGATGCAGGATAATGCAGGCGTTGAAGATACTAAGGGGAGCGCAAAATATGTCAAGTTTTCGTGCTATCATCGTTATTCGTAATTTGGTTAGTTTGGCTTGCCCTGAACCACACGCTTCGCTTCGGTTCAGGGCTTGTATGCACCGTGCTACTGGGTGCAGGATATGAACAAGGAACTCTAGAAACTTGATCTATCTTCTGCACCCGGTAGTAGGCTGGTGTTCCGTGCTTCCGAGCATTCTAAGCCTGATAACGAACTTCTAACAGGAAAGGTGGCATGTCACGCCCCAACATAGTCTTCATCCTCATAGACGACCTGGGCTGGCGGGACCTCTCCTGCTACGGCAGCGAGTTCTACGAGACGCCGAACCTGGACAAGCTCTACGCCGAGGGGATGCACTTCAGTGACGCTTATGCCGCTTGCCCGGTCTGCTCGCCAACGCGCGCCAGCATCCTAAGCGGCAAGTACCCGGCACGCGTGGGGGTGACGAACTATATTGGCGGCAAGACGCGCGGCCGGCTCGTTGACGCGCCCTATACCGATCATCTGCCCCTGGCGGAAAAGAGCCTGGCCACGGCGCTGAGCGAGGACGGTTACGCCACCTGGCACGTGGGCAAGTGGCACCTGGGCGGGGAGCCCTATTGGCCCGAGAAGCACGGCTTCCAGGTAAACGTGGGCGGCTGCCATCTTGGGCATCCCAAGTCGGGTTACTTCGCGCCCTGGAATATACCGACGCTGGAAGAAGGCAAGGAGGGAGAGTACCTCACCGACAAGCTTACCGACGAGGCGGTGCGCTTGATCAAGAACCACGAGGGGAACAACCCCTTCTTCCTCAATATGTCGTACTACAGCGTGCACACGCCGATCCAGGCCAAGCAGGAGCAGGTAGCCAAGTACGAGGAGAAGGCGCGGCGCATGGGCCTGGACAAGGCGGAGGCCTTCCGGCAGGGCGACTTCTTCCCCTGCGAGCACAAGCAGGACCAGCGGATACAGCGGCGCCTGGTACAGTCAGACCCGGTATACGCGGCGATGATAGAGATCCTGGACACGAACATCGGGCGCTTGCTCACGGCGCTGGAAGAGAGCGGGCAGGCCGAGAACACCGCCGTCTTCTTCACCTCTGATAACGGCGGACTGGCGACGGCGGAGGGGGCGCCCACCTGCAACGCGCCCCTGGCCGAAGGCAAGGGCTGGATGTACGAGGGCGGCGTGCGCGAGCCGCTGATCGTCAAGTGGCCCGGGGTGGTGGCGCCGGGGAGCGCCTGTTCCGTGCCGGTGACCAGCCCGGACTTCTACCCGACGATCCTGGAGATGGCGGGATCTCCCCCCCGCACCGAGCAGCACCTTGACGGAGTAAGCCTGCTGCCACTGTTGAAAGGGGAGAAGGAGCTGGCGCGCGAGGCCATCTACTGGCACTACCCGCACTACGGCAACCAGGGCGGCACGCCCGGCTGCTCGCTGCGCCGCGGTGACTACAAGCTGATCGAGTTCTTCGAGGACGGCCGCCTGGAGATGTATGACCTCAGGCTTGACCCGGGGGAGGAAAAGGACCTGGCAAAGGCCGAGCCCGAGCGGGCAAGAAAGCTCCAGGAGATGCTCGCGGCCTGGCGCCAAGAAGTGGCAGCCAAGCTGCCAGAGCCCAACCCGGACTTTAAACCCCGCCCTTGAATGGTGCCACGGCTCAACGGTCGTTGTAGCCGGGAAGCACCTGCCTCGGGAAGTTACCGTCCTGGCGGATCAGCCCCGCATCGGGATCGGCGGGCATCTTCAGGCGGGGATATTTCTTCCAGCCGTTCCCCTTTAGCAGTTCTTCTTCCCCCGCGGCCCTCAGCCGCTCGATCAACTCTTTCTTCAGGGCGCGCGCGGTGGCGCGGTGCGCAGCGCGGCCGATCAGGTTGACGCTTTCCCTGCCGGGCGTCTTGCGCGCGAAGAGGAACTCCTTGTTGTCGGGGGCGCTGTAGATATATTTATAGCGGTTGTTTAACGACATGTAGGCGCCCCGGCCGCCGTAATTGCATAGCGAGAAGACCGTCCTTTCACCCGCCGTTTTGGCAAGGTCAACACCGTCCATCTCCCGGGCAGTGTCCGCCAGCCCGGCGGCGCCGAGGATGGTGGGCGTCACGTCCACGAGGCTGGCGGGGGTCGTGTTGCGCACACCTCCGGTAAAACGGCCCGCGCCGCTGATGATCAGGGGCACCCTTGCCGCGGCGTCGTGCATGCTGCGCTTGCCGAAGCAGTTGAAATCCCCCAGCAGTTCGCCGTGGTCCGAGGTGAAGACGATCAGGGTGTCCTTCAACTGGCCGCTCTTTTTCAAGCTATCGAGCAGGCGCCCGACCTGGTAATCGACAAAGGAGATGCAGGCGTAGTAATGGGCCTTGATGCAGCGCACCAGGTTGCGGTCGATGCCCTGGTCGCGGTACTTGTAGCGGTTCTGGAAGCGGTTGATAAAGATGAGCAGGTCCTCGTAGCCTTTGGGCACGAAGGGATGGGGCATACCCGGCGCCCGGTACAGCTTGTGCCAGGGCACGGGCGGTGAGAAGGGCGGGTGCGGGTGGACGAAGCTGGAAAAGAGGAACCACGGCCGCTTGCGCTTCGCCTCTCCGTTTATGAAAGCCGTCGACCGGTCGCCGACCCACTGGCTGGGGTGGCATTCGGCCGGCATCTGGGCCGGCTGGGGGACGTAATACATCTCCGAGCGTACGCCGTGCGGGTCGACGAGGTGGCCGAAGCCCTTTTTGGCGAGGAAGCGCAAGTAGTCGTCGCGGCAGGGGTCGTTCGGTATTTCTTCCTGTGTCTCGCGCGTCTGGAAGCCGCGCAGGGAATAGGGTTTCGGTGTGAAGTGGCACTTGCCTATGCC
>CBDVCL010000341.1:0-3298 GCA_965372475.1 uncultured bacterium
CGTTCCTCGATCTTCGCCCTGGCGATGAAGATGCGCGAAGAAAGGATCGTCTTGATGCCGCATTGCTCTATCGCCGAATCCAGGGATTCCACTCCCGCGGTGAAATTAAGGTTAACGGGTATCTTGCCCCGCATCGTCACGGCAATATTCGCCAGCGCGCCCCCCACCGAAGCGGGCAGCATGATGCCCACCTTCTCCTCGTCCCGGCAACGGCGTTTCACCCATCGCCCCAGGGCTATGCTCCCCACCAAGGCGCGCCAATAGGGCAGCTCCACCCCCGTTGAATCAGCCAGCGCCAGCGCAAAGGGGGTCTTCTTGGCCTGCTCGATGAAAGCGAGGTGCAGGAAATCCAGTTTCTTCTGGCGGTATGCGGCGGCTTCACTACCCAGCGCCATTATCGCCTGCCTCACGTCGTATGTCTTGGCATCCGCGGCCAAGTGCTTGCCAAAGGTCACGGTCACAGGATAGGGTACCTGCCGCGGCACTTTGCGGAAGAACTTCCCCCTCTCGAAACTGAAGATACTGCCCCAGAGGCGGTCAAGGTGCACGGGGATGATCGGTACGTCCAGCCCCCCTGCTATCTTCTCGAAGCCGCGCTTGAACTTCAGCATGTTGCCACTGCGCGTCACCGCGCCCTCGGCGAAGATGCACACCACGTGCCCCGCCTTCAATTCCTCGCGTGCCTTGACCAGGGCTTCGACCATACTGCGTCTTTCGAACTCGGACACGGGGATGGCGTTCATCATCTTGAACAACCAGTTGAAGCGCTTCTGCCTGTAGAAGGGAGCGTAGACGATGAAGCGCACGAAGCGCTGGATGCAGGAGGCGATGATCAAGCCGTCCACGTGCGAGACGTGGTTCGCCACCAGCAGCGCCGGGCCGCGGAAGGGAACGTTCTCGCCGCCCATGATGCGCACCTTGTATAAGGTGTGCGTCAGCAACCAGAGCAGGAAGCGGATGAAGAAATCCGGTATGCGTGTGAAGATATAGCCCGTGACGATAAAGGTCATCACCCCCGCGACCATCAGTATCTCGTCCGCGCCCATATGCATGCGGCTGCCCATCAGCATCATCAGGCCCGATGCCAGGATCATCGCCAAGCTGTTGAGGATATTACTGGCGGCGATGTAGCGTCCCTTCTCCTTAGTTCCCGCCTTCTGCTGCAGCAGGGCGTTGAGCGGCACGATGAAGATGCCGCCCGAGAACCCCAGCAAGACGAGCGCCAGGGCGGCCTGGTTGAAACCGCCCGTGGCCTGGGAGAGCGCGATGGCGAAGACGCCCAGGCCGATCGAACCGATCGGCACCAGCCCCTGTTCGACCTTGTCGCCCGAAAGGCGCGCCGCGGCGAGACTTCCCGCGCCGATGCCGATCGCGAGGAAGCTCCAGAGCAGGCCGATCTGGGTGTTGCTCAGGTGCATGATGTCCTTGCCCAGCAGGTTCTTCGTCATCTGGAAGAGCACACCCAGCAGCCAGAAATAAGAGATACCGAGCACGGTGAGGAAGAGGGGCTTATTGCCGTAGAGGCCCTTCAGTCCCGCCCAGGCCTCGGACCAGGGATTGGCCTTGAATGGTCGCGTCGCGCCTGAGCTTGGCACGCGCGTGATGCCAAAGCTGGCAGCGGTACCGACCAGGGCGATGCCGACAACGATAATGCCGATCACCCACATCTGCTCCGCAAAAGTGTCGAGCAGGATTCCCCCCATCGCGCCGCCCGCGATGATCGCCACGAAAGTGGTCAATTCCACCAGACTGTTCGCGCGCGTGAGGTGCTTGTCGGGCAATATCTCGGGCAGGATGCCGTATTTTGCCGGGCTGAAGAATGTGGACTGCGTCGCCATCATGAAGAGCACGCCGAGCATGATGCGCGGGTCATCGGTATAGAAAGCGGTGAAGGCAAGGCTCATCACCACGATCTCGAAACACTTGGCGAGAATGAGGATGTTCCGCTTCTTGAAACGGTCCGCCACGTACCCCGCGTAGCCCGAGAACATCACGAAGGGAAACACGAAGATCAGCGTGACCTTGGCAAGGTAGGCAGCCATCTCTTCCGAGCTGGCCGACTTGTCCAGGATCAGCATCGCCAGCACGAACTTGTAGAAATTATCGTTTAGCGCGCCCAGGAACTGGGTGATCAGGAAAGACGTGAACCCCTTGTAGCGGAATACTTCGGATAACTTGCCCGTGGCCATAACCCTCCCATGCTTATCACTGCCCCCTGCGTTTGAATCATAGCATATCGGTAGAGAGAAAGAAGCAGGCAAATCGGCCCAGCCCATTGAAATAAGTACGCGCATCTAAGATACTACGCAGAGTATTGAGATGGGGACTTATCAAGCCATCAGCGCGATTCATGGTTTGGTTAGTCTTGCTGCATGCAACAATATTCTCCGCGCGCCGCTAATGCGCGCAACTATAATTTAAGTGTGCCGAATGGCCACCGTGTTACCGGGTGCAGACGATGACTGAGATACGACATTAACTTGACTTGTTTTCTGCACTCGGTAATAATGGCGCTGTAAGGAGACGCACGATGAGTTTACCCTACGTTCACCGTATCGACCCTATCTTCGCCGACGTCGGCGGCGTCTACCTCTGGTATTACGGCCTCTGTTACACCATCGGCTTTCTCGAGGTGCATCTCTGGTTCCGCACGGCGCGCCGGCGTCTCGGCTTCTCCATGCATACCGTATACAACATCAGCCTCGCAATCGTGCTGGGGGTGCTGGTAGGTGGCCGCTTGCTGGAGGTGTTCTTCTACGAGTGGGCTTACTACGCAAAGCACTTGTCGCACATCCCGGGCCTGTGGCTGGGGGGCATGTCCACGCACGGCATCCTCTTTGGCTCGCTGCTCGCCGTCTGGGTGTTCTGTAGGCTGCACCGCTTGAGCTTCCTGCAGGTACTTGACGAGCTGGCCATCCCGGCGGCCTTCATCATGGGCATGGGACGCATCGGCAATTTCATAGATGGCCAAATAATGGGCGCCCCCACCGATGTGCTCTGGGGCGTACAGTTCCCTGATCTTGACGGCTTCCGTCATCCCGTAGTCCTATATGATGGCATAAAGAACCTGATGCTTATTCCCTTCTTGCTCCTGCTTCGCCGCGCCAGGCCGCGGCGCGGCATCCTCGTGGCGAATTTCATATTCTGGTACGGCTTCCTGCGCATCTTCGTCGATCTCTTCCGGGAATACCGCGTCGATACCTTCGGCATCGGCAGGGGCCAGGGATTCAACCTTTTCATGTCCCTGCTCGGGCTGGGCATCTTCGTCTACTACACCTTCATCAAGAAGAGCGGCAAG